>NZ_RAZO01000404.1:0-8307 GCF_004307535.1 Pseudomonas sp. Sample_9 | reverse complement strand
ACCTGCGTGACCCGCAGTGCTCGTTGAGTGAAGTCAGCTATCTGCTGGGATTCGCTGACACCAGCAGCTTCAGCCGCGCCTTCAAGCGCTGGACCGGGATGACGCCGGGGCAGTTTCGGGATCAGTTGCGCTGATCCGAAATCATCACTGTGTGATCCAGCGCCTTCGCGAGCAGGCTCGCTCCCACAGTTGGAATGCGTTTCCTTGTGGGAGCGAGCCTGCTCGCGAAGAGGCCTGTCAATTCACCACAAACCCCAACTCAAACACCATTCCCGACACATCACTACTCACCCGCACCCGCCCGCCATGCAATTGCATGATCGACTGCACGATCGCCAAACCCAGGCCACCCGAATCTCCCGGTTCCGCACGTGAAGGATCGACGCGGTAGAAACGGTCGAACAGTTTGCCCAGATGCTCAGGCGCGATGACCGGGCCGTGGTTGTGCACTTGCAGCCAGCACATACCCGGTTCATCGAACCGTTGCAGGCTGATCAGGGTGCCGGGGTCGGCGTGGCGTACGGCATTGGCCAGCAGATTGCCGAGGGCGCGTTGCAGCAGTTGCTGGTCGGCGAGCAATTCGCCGTGCATGCGGTTTTGCAGTTTAAGGTCGCGGTCATCGGCCAGCGCTTCGAAGTAATCGCAGAGTTCGTCGCCGACGTTGCGCAAGTCCAGCGTGTGCAGATTGAGCGCACGTTCGGCCTGTTCGGCGCGGGCGAGGAACATCAGGTTCTCGGCCATGCGCTTGAGCCGTTCGAACTCTTCCATGTTCGAGGCCAGCACTTCCTGATATTCGGCCGTGCTGCGCGGATGGTTCAGCGCCTGGCCGTTGCTGGCGAGCAAGGTGTGCAGCGGCGTGCGGATTTCGTGGGCGAGGTCGGCGGAGAATTGCGACAGGCGCTGCACGCTGTCGTCCAGCCGCGCCAGCATGGTGTTGAGCGCGTGCACCGGCTCGCGCAGTTCGGTCGGTGTGCCCTCGGTGGGCAGGCGTCGATCGAGGCTGCGCAGATCGATGCTGCGCACCGCTTCGCTCAACTGATGCAAAGGCCGCAAGCCACGCCGCAGCAATAACAGGCCCAGAGCAAACGCGAGCACCGCGCCGAGGCCGACGGACAGATACAGACGCAGGCGATAACTGCCGAGCATCTGCTCGCGCTCGCTGAGCACTTTGCCGGCGATCACCGTCAGGGTTTCACCATTGGGGCCTTGGGCCAGGCCGGACAGCAAGGCCAGCTCGGCGCCGTCACTGGCCTGCCAGGTGAGCACGTCACGGCGCTGCGGAATTTGTTCTCGCGGTAATGCATTGAGCGCCGGCAATTCACGTTGGCGCGGGTTGATCGCGATCACGCTGGAACCGTCGGCCCGGCGCACCAGCAACAGACTGTCGAGATTGCCGAGCATGTTCTGATACAGCCGTGGCCGTGCCTGCAAGGCGTCGAGGCTGTCGCTGTCGGCGAGCAAGGCGCGTACTTGCTCGAGGCGACCGAGCAGGGCCATGTCGTCACGAAAGGCCAATTCCGAGGCCAGCGAGCGGTAGAGAAACACGCCGATTGCGCTCAGCACCAGCGCGCAGACCATGGCGAAGGCCAGCGCCAATCGCCAGGCGATCGACTTACTCCACATCGTCCGGCGCTTCCAGTTGATAACCGACGCCGCGCACGGTGTGGATAAGTTTCGGCATGTACGGGTCATCGACCTTGGCACGCAGACGCCGCACAGCGACTTCGACCATGTTGGTGTCGCTGTCGAAATTCAGGTTCCACACCTGCGAGGCGATCAGCGTGCGCGAGAGCACTTCGCCCTGGCGACTGGCGAGCAGTTGCAACAAGGCGAATTCCTTGTTGGTCAGGGCAATGCGCTGGCCGCCGCGACTGACCCGGCGGCGCAGCACGTCGATTTCCAGGTCGGCGATGCTGTACGACTCGGCTTCGCGCATCGGCCCGCGTCGCAGCAGCGTGCGTACGCGCGCGAGCAACTCGGCGAAGGCGAAGGGTTTGAGCAGGTAGTCATCGGCGCCCAGCTCAAGACCACGGACGCGGTCTTCAATGGCGTCCTTGGCGGTGAGAAACAGCACCGGTGTGGCGCCGCGCTGGCGGATCAGTTGCAGCAATTGCCAGCCGTTGAGGCCGGGCAGCATCACGTCGAGGATGATCAGGTCGTATTCCTGCTGCTCGATAAAATAGCGGCCGTCGAGGCCATTGAGCGCCACATCCACGGCGAAACCCGACTCGCCCAGGCCCTTGGCGAGGAAATTCGCGGTTTTGGCTTCATCTTCTACGACCAGCAAACGCATGGCACACCTCGATTGATCAGGTACACAGGCTAGGCGTGTTCGGCGCCGTTGCCCATTACAAACTTGTAATCCGCCTGACGGGGTTCTGACGAAGTGCGCCGGTTAAGGTGCTGACCTTCCCAACCGGAGCCTGCACATGACCGTCAAATACGTTGTCGCCAGCCTGATCCTCGGCCTCAGTGGCGCCGCGAGCGCCACGCCAGAACTGCCGCGCCACGCCGATCTCGACCTGAAAACCGCACGCTGGCTGGCGGACAAGGCGATGAGCAGTTGCCCCGGCACGGTGTCGGTGCTCGACCGTGGCGGCAACCTGCTGGTGACTCTGCGTGGTGACGGCGTTGGCCCGCACAACACCGCCGCCAGCCAGCGCAAGGCCTACACCGCGCTGTCGACCAAGACGCCGACGCGGCTGTTCGCCGAGCGCGCCCGCAGCAACCCGGAAACCGCCAACCTCAACACCCTCGATGATTTGCTATTGCTCGGCGGCGGCATTCCGTTGTTCGCCGGCAGCGAACTGGTCGGCGCGATGGGCGTGGCCGGTTCCGGCGGCGGTGAACAAGACGAAAACTGCGCCCGCGCCGCCGCCGACAAAGCCGGCCTGACCATCACCCGTTCCCAATAAGGAGATCCACCATGACCACCCTGCGCATGACCCTCGCCGTGCTCGGCCTGAGCGCTGTTTCCAGCCTGGCGCTGGCCGCCGGCAATCCGCTGAGCGTGCACGTGCTCAACCTGGAAAACGGCCTACCGTCACCGGGCATCAACGTCACTCTGGAAAAACACGTCGGCGAAAACTGGCAGCCACTGGCCCAAGGCACCACCAACGAACAAGGGCGGATTGCCGAACTGTTCCCGGCCAAACAGCCTTTTGAAGCAGGTGAATACCGCGTGGTGTTCAAGACCGGCGAGTACTACCAGAAGATCAAGCACGAGACGTTCTTCCCGGAAATTCCGGTGATCTTCCAGGTCAAGCAGACTGATCAGCACTACCACATCCCGCTGCTGCTGAGCCCGTACGGTTTCTCGACCTATCGCGGCTCGTAATCCAAACGCAGATCCTTCGTAGGAGTGAGCCTTTGTGGTGAGGGGATTTATCCCCGCTGGAGTGCGCAGCAGTCCCTTTTTCAGGGCCGCTGCGCGCCCCAGCGGGGATAAATCCCCTCGCCACAGGTGCCAGTTCCGACATTGGATCGGCGTGAGTTTTTAGATCGTGGCCAGGGCACGCAGTCTTGCGGCATCGAGGATTTCGATTTCGCCGTAAGCCAACCCGATAATCCCCTGCCCCTGCAGATCCTTGAGGATCTGATTGGTGGTCTGCCGCGACAGTGACAGCATTGCGGCCAATTGCTCCTGCGGCAGTTGCAGCACCCGACGCGGTGCGTCGAGTTCGCCGTAGCCTTCGGCGATCATCAGCAAGCGATGCGCCAGACGTGCCGGGGCTGGCAGCAGGCTCAGCTGTTCGAGATTGATGAACGCCAGGCGCAACTTGTGGCTCATCAGCAGCGCCAGATGCCGCCAGTACTGCGGCTGTTCGTCGAGCAGTTTGAGCAGCGCCGCCTGAGGGATATTCAGCAAGGTGCATGCCCCGACTGCATAGGCATCATGGGTGCGTGGCTGACCGTCGAACAGGCAGATTTCGCCGAACCAGTGCGGCGCCTCCACCAAACTCAGCAAAGCCTCCTTGCCCTGCTCGCTGACCGCGCCAATGCGCACGGCGCCATCGAGCACCGCGTACAGACCGCACGGCGCATCGCCACGCTGGAACAGCCGTTGCCCCGCCGTCAGCCGCCGCTCCCGGGCCAGCGCCAGCAGGCTATCCTGAAAAGATGCAGGCAAATGACTGAACCACTGGCCACTGAGCAACCGTGCACGAATTTGCATAACCACTCCTGGAGTGTCGCCTGCCCGACAGAGCGAACGCGGATCCCGAGGGATGATGCATTCAACCCCACTGGAGGAACAACAATGAAAAGCCTCGTCGACCACCTCAGTCAATACGCCGCCTACCACCGCGACCCGCGCAACATCGCCAGCCACTTTATCGGCATTCCGCTGATCGTGGTGGCGGTGGCTGTCCTGCTGTCTCGGCCGCAGTGGGAGCTGGGCGGGCTGTGGATATCTCCGGCGGTTTTTTTAGCGCTGGCCTCGGCGTGGTTTTACCTGCGCCTGGAATTGAAGCTCGGCGTATTGATGACCGTACTGATGGGCCTGTCAGTCTGGGCCGGGCATGCACTGGCGCAGCAGAGCACCGTGGTCTGGCTGAGCAGCGGCCTGGCGATGTTTGTGGTGGGTTGGGTGATCCAGTTTGTCGGGCATCACTATGAAGGGCGCAAACCGGCGTTTGTCGATGACATCAGCGGGCTGATTGTCGGGCCGTTGTTTGTCGTGGCCGAGCTGGCGTTTTTGCTCGGGCTGCGGCAGGAATTGAAACAAGAGATCGAGTTGCGGGCGGGGGTGGTGCGGGTCAATCCGAAGCGTGCGGCTGTTTAGACCGCTTTCGCGAGCAGGCTCGCTCCCACAGAAAAACGCATTCCAAATGTGGGAGCGAGCCTGCTCGCGAAGCTTTTGCTTTTAGAGGTTAGCGACTTTCTGCCAGACCTTCGGCTTGAAGAACAAGGTCTCACCCTTGGCCAGACCGATCAGGCTGTCGTGATCCTTGACTACTTCCGCTTCGATCAGATCCGTCTGCCCTTCCACTTTCAAGGTCACCCGCGTAGTCGCGCCCAGCGGGCGGATATCGCGCACTTCAGCGGCATGGTGATCTTCCAGCTCATGCCTGGATAATGACACTTCGTGCGGGCGGAACAGCACGTGATTGTCGTCGCTCAGCAGCAAGCGGTTCGAGTCGCCGAGAAAGTGATAAACGAAGTCGCTGGCCGGGTTTTCGTAGACGTCGCCCGGTGAGCCGATCTGCTCGATCACACCCTTGTTCATCACCACGATGCGGTCGGCGACTTCCATCGCTTCTTCCTGGTCGTGGGTCACAAACACTGAAGTCAGGTTGATGTCTTCGTGCAGCCGCGCCAGCCAGCGCCGCAGTTCCTTGCGCACCTTGGCGTCGAGCGCGCCGAAAGGCTCGTCGAGCAGCAGCACTTTCGGCTCCACCGCCAAGGCACGGGCCAAGGCGATACGCTGACGCTGGCCACCGGACAACTGCTCCGGGTAGCGATCCGACAGCCAGTCCAGTTGCACCATGTTCAGCAGTTCGTGAACCTTGGTGGCGATCTGGCTTTCGCTCGGGCGCTGGTTTTTCGGTTTCATGCGCAGGCCGAACGCGACGTTGTCAAACACCGTCATGTGGCGGAACAAGGCGTAATGCTGGAACACGAAACCGACGTTGCGATCACGCACATCGTGGCCGGAAACGTCCTCGCCGTGAAAAACGATGTTGCCCTGATCCGGGGTTTCCAGACCGGCAATAATGCGCAGCAAGGTGGTTTTGCCGCAGCCCGACGGACCAAGCAGCGCGACCAGCTCACCGCTGTGGATATCCAGGCTGATGTTGTCCAGCGCCTTGAACGCGTTGAAATTCTTGCTGACGTTACGCACTTCGATCGACATGAATTATTCCTCCGCGGCGCTGGCGCGCAGGCGGTTGATACGGTTTTCGCTCCACTGCTTGAGCAGCAGGATGAAGAGCGCCAGGATCAGCAACAGGCTCGCCACGGCAAACGCGGCCACGTGGTTGTATTCGTTGTAGAGGATCTCGACGTGCAGCGGCAAGGTGTTGGTCACCCCGCGAATGTGCCCGGAAACCACCGACACCGCACCGAACTCGCCCATGGCCCGCGCGGTACACAGCACCACGCCATAAATCAGGCCCCACTTGATGTTCGGCACGGTGACGTGCCAGAACATCTGCCAGCCGTTGGCACCGAGCAGGCGCGCGGCTTCTTCCTCCTGGGTGCCTTGTTCCTGCATCAGCGGAATCAGTTCACGGGCCACGAACGGCACGGTGACAAAAATCGTCGCCAGCACAATACCCGGCAGGGCGAAAACGATCTGGATGTCGTGATCCTGCAGCCATGGTCCGAACAGGCCCTGAGCGCCGAACATCAATACGTAGACCAGACCGGCGATCACCGGTGATACCGAGAACGGCAGGTCGATCAGCGTGACCAGCATGCTCTTGCCACGGAACGAGTATTTGCTCACGCACCACGCCGCACTGACACCGAACACCAGGTTCAGCGGCACCGAGATCAGCACCGCGAACACGGTGAGTTTCAATGCCGAAAGCGCGTCCGGTTCAAAGATCGCGGTGAAGAACGCGCCGAGGCCGTTTTTCAGACCTTGCGATACGACGATGAACAACGGCAGCAGCAGAAACAGGAAAAAGATCAGCCAGCCAAGGCCGATCAGGATTCTGCGCGAAGTGGTACTGCCGCGGCGTGCAGCGTTGGCCGAAGAGGCGGCCGCAATAGACGATTGGGACATGTTCGCGCCTCCTTATGGGGTTTCGATGCGCCGCTGCAGCAAGTTGATCAGCAGCAACAGGATGAAGGAAACCACCAGCATCAGTACGCCGATGGCGGTAGCGCCGGTGTAATCGTACTGGTCGAGTTTGACCATGATCAGCAGCGGCAGGATCTCGGTTTTCATCGGCATGTTGCCGGCAATGAAAATCACCGAACCGTACTCACCGACGCCACGCGCGAACGCCAGCGCAAAACCGGTCAGCCAGGCGGGCAGCAAGGCCGGAACCAGAATGTGGCGAAATACCTGCCATGGCTTGGCACCTAGGCACGCGGCTGCTTCTTCGACCTCACGGGGAATATCGGCCAGCACCGGTTGCACCGTGCGCACCACGAACGGCAGCGTGACGAAGGTCAGTGCGAGGGTGATGCCCAGCGGGGTGTAGGCGATCTTGAAACCGAGGTCAGCGGCAAATTGCCCGACCAGTCCGGCCGGTGCGTACAGCGCGGTCAGCGCGATACCGGCCACAGCTGTCGGCAGGGCGAACGGCAGATCGATCATCGCGTCGATCACCTTGCGCCCGGGGAAGGTGTAGCGCACCAGCACCCAGGCCAGCAATGTACCGATGATGCCGTTGATGATCGCCGCACACAGTGCGGTGCCGAAGCTCAGCTTCAATGCCGCCAGCACCCGCGGCGCGGAAATGATCGTCCAGAACTGATCCCAGGTCAGCTGGGCGGCGTGGACGAACATCGCCGCCAGCGGGATAAGCACAATCAGGCTGAGGTACACCAAGGTGTAACCCAGCGTCAGCCCGAAGCCGGGTATGACGGGGGAGATACGACGCGACATAAAAGTCCCTGGTTGAAAACGCATCAATGTGGGAGTGAGCCCTGTGGTGAGGGGATTTATCCCCTCACCACAAAAGCTCAGTCCCACATGTCATGTGCCCAGACATCAGGCCGGTTGAAGGCGAGATTACTGCGCCTGATAAATCTGGTCGAACACGCCGCCGTCGTTGAAGAATTTCGGCTGCGCGGATTTCCAGCCGCCGAAGTCCTTGTCGATGGTCACCAGTTCCAGTTTCGGGAACTGCTGTGCGTACTTGGCCGCTACGTCCTTGTCACGTGGACGATAGAAGTTTTTCGCGGCGATTTCCTGGCCGGCCGGGCTGTACAGATGCTTGAGGTAGGCTTCGGCGATCTGCGCGTTGCCCTTCTTCTCGGCATTCTTGTCGACCACCGCCACGGGTGGTTCGGCGAGGATCGACAGCGACGGCACGACGATGTCGAACTTGTCTGCGCCGCCGTCTTCTTTCAGCGCCAGAAACGCTTCGTTTTCCCAGGCTAGCAATACGTCACCCTGACCGTTGTTGACGAAGGTGATGGTCGAACCACGGGCGCCGGTGTCAAGGATCGGCACATGCTTGAACAGGGTTTGTACATATTCCTTGGCCTTGGCCTCATCACCGCCGTTGGCTTTCAGGCCATAGGCCCACGCGGCGAGGAAGTTCCAGCGCGCGCCACCCGAGGTTTTCGGGTTCGGCGTGATCACCGAGACATCGTTCTTGACCAGATCGCCCCAGTCCTTGATGCCTT
>NZ_RAZO01000190.1:0-1077 GCF_004307535.1 Pseudomonas sp. Sample_9 | reverse complement strand
CCCTTTGGCGTCGATCCCGTTCTCTCTTCATCCGGACTATGACCGTCGGCCCCGGAATCACACCGGGTCTGCTGACCTTGCCGACGCACCCGACTCAAGTCGTGTGCAACGCCAAGCGCTCGCGGGCTATGCGCATTGCGCGCAATTACCGCCGGTGGGGAATTGCACCCCGCCCTGAGAACGTTTCGCCGCCCATAGGCGGGCGGCGGCAAGTTTGTAACACATATTTCCCGGCCATGCACATGACACTGCGGGAGCGAGCCTGCTCGCGAATGCGGCTTCACATTCAACGCATATGC
The DNA here is from genome assembly GCF_004307535.1 of Pseudomonas sp. Sample_9. NCBI lineage: Bacteria > Pseudomonadati > Pseudomonadota > Gammaproteobacteria > Pseudomonadales > Pseudomonadaceae > Pseudomonas > Pseudomonas sp. Sample_9. The sequence goes on along the minus strand of NZ_RAZO01000190.1, from coordinate 778 downwards.
TGACTGTTACTGCGCTTTCGCGAGCAGGCTCGCTCCCACAAGGATTGTGCTTTTTCCTGAGGGCGGTGATTTTTCTTCGGTCGAGGGTTGATTAATCTGCGCGATGACCGCAGTAATCCCACTTCACCAAGGGATTCCCCCTGCTGACCAGAGGCCAGGTTCATGAGTGTTATCGATCTTCGCAGCGACACCGTCACCCAACCGACTCCCGCCATGCTCGAGGCGATGACCGCAGCGGACACCGGCGACGATGTGTACGGCGAAGATCCGACGGTCAATCGCCTCGAGGCCGAACTGGCCAAACGCCTGGGCTTTGCCGCCGCGCTGTTCGTGCCGACCGGGACCATGAGCAACCTGCTCGGCCTGATGGCGCACTGCGAGCGTGGCGATGAGTACATCGTCGGTCAGCAGGCGCACACCTATAAGTACGAAGGTGGCGGGGCGGCGGTGCTCGGTTCGATTCAGCCGCAGCCGCTGGAAGTGCAGGCCGACGGTTCACTGGATCTGGATCAGGTCGCGGCGGCGATCAAGCCGGACGATTTCCATTTCGCCCGCAGCCGTTTGCTGGCGCTGGAAAACACTATGCAGGGTAAGGTGCTGCCGCTGGAGTATCTGGCCCGAGCCCGACGCTTTACTCAAGAGCATGGCCTGCTATTGCACTTGGACGGCGCGCGGTTGTACAACGCGGCGGTCAGGCTTGGCGTCGATGCCCGGGAAATCACTCAGCATTTCGATTCGGTGTCGGTGTGCCTGTCCAAAGGCCTCGGCGCGCCGGTCG
>NZ_RAZO01000116.1:0-1077 GCF_004307535.1 Pseudomonas sp. Sample_9 | reverse complement strand
ATCCGTTGGGGTTGACGTCCAATTGCCCGCCGCCGAATAAGCCTGGGTGTGAGGTTCCGGGTGGGATTGGTGGGGCTAAAGTGGATGATGGTGAACCTGCGCTGCCGAAGATGACGGCTCAGGAGCGTCGGGCGAGGATTGATGAATTAGCTGAAGAAAACGCATACCGACGTTTGCATGAAATGGAGAATCCACAAAATGGAGAGCATTTTCTGGAAAAGCACGGCGCCCAAACAACACTACGGTCGCAATTTGAAAGGATCATGACAGGAAAAAATCCAACGACTGGCGTTATAGAGACCTACACCGGTGGATCGCACCATGGAGAACCTAAAATTCCAAGCGCGGCTACTCATTTTTTCAGCCATAGAGATCAGCTGAACGCTATCTATAGAGCAAAACTTATATTCAGTCAGACTAATCTTCAAACATCTAGAAGGCCTATGGATATGGGAAAGATAATTGGGGAAGGTTATACCAGAGACGGCATTTATGGGCAGCAGAGGAAAGCCGTGGTTATTCTGAGAGCTAATGGCGATACCGTGACTTCATATGCGGATTTTGAATGATGAAAAAAACGTATGAAATTGTGGATATAAAAAACTTATTGTTTGTTTTTGATATAGAGAATACTACTGATGTCGAGAGGGAACGATTAATAGTTGAAAAAAATGTAAACGATTCGCGTCAGTTAAAAGAGCTTTTCGATACTGTGTTAAGGCATGAATTTTGTGAATACACAGATGCAGAACAAGAATCGCTAATAAATACTGTCGAACATTTTTTGGAGAGAAACGACAATTTCGACCGTGTATTTAATCGAATGACAACTTATTTTGACGAAGAAATTACCGATAGGTCTAGTTTTATGAGACTTCTATTGGAGTGCTTAACAAAGTATCGGGATGAAACGGGCTGTGGCTAAAAATCTGCATTCTGGAGTGGCGCCTGGCAAGTAAGCACGCACTCTACTACGTCGAGCTTAACCGACTAACTGTGATGCCTTTGGAGACGCCGTAGGATCGAGCAAATACACACTAAACCCCACAACCCCCTTCGCATGATGCTTAGCCTGCG
>NZ_RAZO01000437.1:0-8510 GCF_004307535.1 Pseudomonas sp. Sample_9 | reverse complement strand
CGACCGTACGCTGTTGTTCCCTCCAATAATCATTCTGGAGCTTCAGATGTCTGCGCCACACGATCATGGCTCGTCCACAGTGCCCCTCGAAGCACTGACGCAACTGCTTGAAACGATTTTTCTGCGCCACGGCACCTCCACGGAAGTCGCCCGGGTGCTGGCCGCCAACTGCGCCAACGCCGAACGCGATGGCGCCCATAGCCACGGCGTCTTTCGCATTCCCGGCTATGTCTCGACGTTGAAAAGCGGCTGGGTCAATGGTCACGCCGTTCCTCAGGTCGAAGACGTCGCGCCCGGTTTTGTCCGTGTCGACGCAGGCAACGGTTTCGCTCAACCGGCGCTGGCCGCTGCACGATCACTCTTGGTGGAAAAGGCGCGCAATGCCGGGATCGCGGTGTTGGCGATTCGCAACTCGCATCATTTCGCCGCGTTGTGGCCGGATGTCGAGCCGTTTGCCGATGAAGGTCTGGTAGCCCTGAGCGTGGTCAACAGCATGACCTGCGTGGTGCCCCATGGCGCGGATCGGCCGTTGTTCGGCACCAATCCGATTGCCTTCGCCGCGCCAAGGGCCAACGCCGCGCCGATCGTTTTCGACCTCGCCACCAGCGCCATTGCCCATGGCGATGTGCAAATTGCCGCGCGCAAAGGTGAAAAACTCCCGGCCGGCATGGGCGTCGACAGCCTCGGCCAACCGACACAGGATCCCAAGGCGATTCTTGAAGGTGGCGCCTTGTTGCCGTTTGGCGGGCACAAAGGCTCAGCGTTGTCGATGATGGTCGAGTTGCTCGCGGCGGCGTTGACCGGCGGCAATTTCTCCTTCGAGTTCGACTGGTCCAACCATCCTGGCGCGAAGACTCCATGGACTGGCCAGCTATTGATCGTGATCGACCCGAGCAAAGCGGCGGGGCAGAGTTTCGCCCAGCGCAGTGATGAACTGGTGCGGCAGATGCACGGGGTCGGTCTCAAGCGCTTGCCGGGGGATCGACGGCATTTGCAGCGTGCCCGCTCATTGGCGCATGGGATTGCCCTAGATGAACAGACGTTGGGGCAGTTGCGGGAGTTGGCGGGGGAGTGAGTCTTTTGTTGTTCTGACGATTGCAGTGACAAGGTCAAAAGCCCCTCACCCTGGCCCTCTCCCAGGGGGAGAGGGGACTGACCGCGTGGTTTGGGCGAGATACGCGGACTTGGGATACCGAGGTGAATTCAGTAATGGAAAAGCAAAGCGGTGGGCATAAAAAAGGCGAACCCTGAGGTTCGCCTTTTTTTGTGCGCCTGACTCAGCGACGGCCGAGCAGCAGGCCCACCACCAGGCCGAAACCGGCGGAGATCGCTACGGTTTGCCATGGGTGGCCACCGATGTAATTTTCCGTGGCTTCAACGGCGGGTTTGGTGCGCTCGCGCACGCTCGACACTGAATCCAGTGCCTGCTGCAGTTTCAGGGCGATTTGTGCGCGCAGGGTTTCCGCTTCTTCGCCTACCAGTGAAGCGCTGCTCTTGAGCAGTTTGTCCGATTCCTCGATCAGCGACTGAAGCTCGCTGAAGGCCTGATCCTTGATTTGCTCTTCGGCGGCTTGCACCGCGGTTTTACGGGCCATTGGGTGACTCCTTGCAGGTGAATGGACAGTGACCAATGGAGTGTAGCGGCAGACGAAAAGTTGCATGTCATTCGCGGACAAGGGAAAAACCTGCACCGGAGATTTGTACCGAGCGTGTAAGATGTCGCCATTTTACGCAGCAGGATAAATCCCCATGAGTTTCAATCTGGCCGACAAATCCCTCGCAGAGCGCGCAGCGCTGGAAGACGAGAAATCCCGTCTGTTCGAACTCTGGCAGAACAATCTGGGCAAAGCCAAAGGCGAAGCCGCGCGTCTGTTTGGCGAACGCTCCAAGCGCAAGGGCAAATGGGCCGAGTGGGTCCGCGCCGAACTGGACGGCATGTCGCCGCCGGAGTTCGCCAACATGGTGCGCAGTGAAGTCAATCGCCTGATGGCGGCGAACAAATAATCCGTTTCACACCTGGCTGAACGTGGCGGCAATCGCCTCGCGAACCTTGACCAGCACCGGATCGATCTGTGTGCTGGTGCGCCAGCCGAGTTCCACCGGATAGCGCGGTAAAGCCAGAGGGCAGGGCAGCAGCGCCAGCCCGCTTAGCGCCGCGATACTTTCAGCGGCGTGGGCCGGAATGGTCGCCACTGCCTGACTGCCCTTGAGCAAAAAGGGCAGCGCGGCAAAATGCGTAGTCGACGCGCAGACCCGGCGGCTCAATCCCAGTGCCGCCAATCCCTCATCGGTAATGCCGATAAAGCCTCCCGACGACACCAGAATGTGCTCGCGTTCAACGAACTCTCGCAATTCGATCTGCTGTTGGCCTGGCGCAAGACTGGCCAGGTCGACCAGACACGCATACCCGCCTTCTCCCAACACCTGACGGCTGAGCAAGCGCTCGGCAAATCCGCCGGCGGTGATCGCCAGGTCGATGCTGCGCTCCATCAACGCGCGGGCGACGATCTGGCTGTGGGTCTGGCGGAATATCAGCCGCAGCTTCGGCGCACGGCGGGCGATTTCCTCGATCAAGCGGCGACCGTAGGCAATTTCAAAATCATCTGACAGACCAATCGCCACCGAGCGACCGTCGTATTGATTGGCCGCAGGATCAAGCATGGCCAGACTTTGCCGGCATTTGTTCAGGGCATCGCTGATCACCGGTTTTAGTTGATTGGCTTGCAGGGTCGGCGCCAGACCGCGCCCGGTGCGCACGAACAATTGATCTCCATAGACCTCACGCAAGCGCCGCAATGCCGCGCTGACCGCCGACTGCGTTACGCCGAGGCGCAGGGCTGCGCGGCTGGCACTGGATTCCTCGTGCAGTGCTTCGAAGACTTTCAGCAGGTTCAGGTCGATGTCGGCGATATTCATTTGACTCATATCATTCAGCAGTGGGCAGGGCTTTATTCATGATCGCGTGACGCTGGAGAATCAGCAACACCTGAACCTGATGGAGTAAACACGATGGCCAAATCAATAGTTGCGGCGTTGCAAATCGGTGCCTTGCCCGGTGGCAAGGGCGAAACCCTTGAGCAGATTCTTGGCTGGGAAGACGCAATCCGCGAATCCGGCGCTGCGTTGGTGGTGATGCCGGAAGCCTTGCTCGGTGGTTATCCGAAAGGCGAGGGTTTCGGCACCCAATTGGGCTATCGACTGCCCGAGGGTCGAGAAGCTTTCGCCCGGTATTTCGCCAATGCCATCGATGTGCCGGGAGCGGAAACCGACGCCCTGGCCGGATTGTCAGCGCGCACCGGGGCCAATCTGGTGATCGGCGTGATCGAACGCGCCGGCAGCACGTTGTATTGCACGGTGCTGTATTTCGACCCGCAGGCCGGGTTGATCGGCAAGCACCGTAAGCTCATGCCCACCGGCACCGAGCGCCTGATCTGGGGCAAGGGAGACGGCTCGACGCTGCCGGTGTTCGACACCCAGGTCGGTAAGCTTGGTGCGGTGGTCTGCTGGGAAAACATGATGCCGCTGCTGCGCACGGCGATGTATGCCAAGGGCGTGGAGGTCTGGTGCGCGCCGACCGTGGACGAGCGCGAGATGTGGCAGTTCAGCATGCGTCACATCGCCCATGAAGGCCGCTGCTTTGTGGTCAGCGCTTGCCAGGTGCAGGCCTCGCCGAATGAGATGGGTGTGGAGATTGCCAATTGGCCGGGTGATCGACCGTTGATTGCCGGTGGCAGCGTGATCGTCGGGCCGATGGGCGATGTGCTGGCTGGACCGTTGCGTGGCGAGGCGGGGTTGCTGACGGCGCAGATCGACACTGATGAACTGATCCGCGCGCGGTACGACTACGATGTGGTCGGCCACTATGCGCGGCCGGATGTGTTCGAGTTGACCGTTGATGAGCGGGCGAAGCCGGGGGTGCGGTTCAACTCCTGACCTTGAAACTTGCTGACAACCTGTGGGAGCGAGCCTGCTCGCGAAGGCGTAGGCACCTGCAATATTGGAATTGCCTGAACTACCGCTTTCGCGAGCAGGCTCGCTCCCACAGGGGTTATGTGTTGTTCTGCCGATTGCGACCGCTGACTACCACGTCGCCGCACTCGCTTTAGGCAGGCTCAACTTGCCGCTGTCGGTAAAGCGCATCGTGCCGAACAACCCGCCCGCCAGTTTACCGCGCAGCACGTAGGGCAGGTTATCGAGGCTTTGCGTCTGGCTCAGGCCCAAGGTCTGGCGCAGGAACGAGAACGCCGAGACGCTGACCGGCACCGTGACGATCGCTTCAGAGAAACGCGGGATCGAGCCGCTCTGATCGCTCACACCCGAAGCCAGCGAATGACCATTGACCTCCAGGTCCAGGGCGATGCCGTTGTAATCGATTGCCGTTTCATTGGGATTCTGCACGCGCAGCTTGATCGCGAAGCGCACTTCCAGTTCCTGGCTGGGCAACGGTTCGAGGCCGACCACGTTGATGTTCACCGGGTCGCGATTGGGAAACAGCGCGCAGGCGCTGAGCGACAACAGCAGAAGCGACAGGATGACGGCATGGACGCGGCGCATAAAAATCTCTCGACAAAAAAGGGCTGAACCGTCGCCGGTGCAGCCCTTTTTGCCAAGGCGCGACGTCAGCGATTCAACTGTGCGACAGCCGCCGCTTGGCCGGGTTCACCTTTGCCGGTGACGTCGGGGTTTTCCATGACCTGCAGAATCGAAGCTTCCGGGTCGAAATCGTCTTCTTCCAGCTCGATGAATTCCTCGGGCAGGAAGATGTTCAGCACGATAGCGCACAACGCGCCAACGGTGATCGGCGATTCGAAGATGTTGCGCAGCGCCTGCGGCAGTTCGCGCAGGACTTCCGGCACCGCTGCGATACCCAGGCCCATGCCCAGGGAGATCGCCACGATCAGCATGTTGCGTCGATGCAGGCCGGCTTCGGCGAGGATCTTGATCCCGGCCACCGCGACAGTGCCGAACATCACCAGCTCGGCGCCGCCCAGTACCGGTTTCGGCATCAGTTGCAGCACCGCGCCGATCATCGGGAACAAACCGAGCAACACCAGCAGGCCGGCGATGAAAAACGCCACGTAGCGGCTGGCCACGCCGGTCAGCTGGATCACGCCGTTGTTCTGCGCGAAGGTCACCATCGGCATGCTGTTGAACACCGCCGCCATGGCCGAGTTGAGACCATCGGCGAGCAGGCCGGATTTGATTCGGCGGATGTACAGCGGGCCTTTCACCGGTTGCCGCGAGATCATCGAGTTGGCGGTCAGGTCGCCGGCCGCTTCCAGCGGTGAAACCAGGAAAATCACCGCCACCGGCACGAACGCCACCCAATCGAAGTTGAAACCGTACTTGAACGGCACCGGCACGCTGACCAGCGGCACCTCGGGCATCGACGCGAAATCCACCGTGCCCATCAGCCATGCCACTACGTAGCCAAGGGTCAGGCCAATGACGATCGCGCCCAGCCGCAGAAACGGCACGTCGACACGGTTCAGCACAACGATGGTGCCGATCACCAGCGCTGCCAGAAATACGTGACTGGCCGCGCCCAGGTCAGGCGCGCCGAAGCCGCCGGCGATGTCGGTCATCGCCACTTTGATCAGCGACAGGCCCATCAGCGTGATGATCGTGCCGGTCACCACCGGGGTGATCAGCATGCGCAGTTTGCCGATGAACTGGCTGAGCACCACTTCGATGAACGCGGCGAAGAAGCACACGCCGAAGATCGTCGAGAGGATTTCGTCAGTGCCACCGCCGCGCGCCTTGACCATGAACCCGGCGCTGAGAATCACGCTGATAAAGGAAAAACTGGTGCCTTGCAGACACAGCAGACCGGAACCCACCGGGCCGAAGCGTTTGGCCTGGACAAAGGTGCCGAGGCCGGAGACGAACAGCGCCATGCTGATCAGGTAGGGGATTTCACTGTGCAGACCGAGGGCACCGCCCATGATCAGGGTCGGGGTGATAATGCCGACGAAACTCGCCAGCACATGCTGCAACGCGGCGAACACCGTGGCGGTCAGGTGCGGACGGTCGTTGAGGCCGTAGATCAGGTCGTTGTTGCGCGGGGTTTTGTCAGAGGCGGTCATGGTGAGGTGCGCGCCGCAAGGCGGGGCCGGGTCAGAAAATGGGTGCGCAGAATGCCGCAAGCGGGCGGCGAGGGCAACGAGCAATAACTGCCTGAAAGGTCAGGTTTTACTGCCTTTGTGGGAGCGAGCCTGCTCGCGAAAGCGGTGGTTCAGTCTGCATCTCGGTCACTGACGAGCCGCCTTCGCGAGCAGGCTCGCTCCCACAATGATCGTCCACGCCCGTTAATCAGCAATGGCCAATCGCCCGTGGCATACTCCCGCGCATGACTTTCGACTCCCCCCTCAGTGCCTGGCAATACGCAGTCGACCACAAGGGTTTCATCCAGGATGAAGCCCAGGAACACGCGGTCTGGGCCTTGCAAAAATGCCATGAAGCCTTGCACGCCGGCGCCCGCTCGGTCGGCGGCGTGTACCTGTGGGGTCCGGTCGGGCGCGGCAAGACCTGGCTGATGGATCAGTTCTATCAGAGCCTGCGGGTGCCAGCGCGGCGTCAACACTTTCATCACTTCATGGGCTGGGTGCATCAGCGTTCGTTCCAACTCAGTGGCATCGCCGATCCGTTGCGCGCCTTGGCCAAAGAGCTGGCCGGCGAAGTGCGGGTGCTGTGTTTCGATGAGCTGTTCGTCAATGACATCGGCGACGCGATCATTCTCGGCCGGCTGTTTCAGGTGATGTTCGAGGAAGGTGTGGTGATCGTCTGCACCTCCAATCTGCCGCCCGATAATCTGTACGCCGACAGCTTCAACCGCGACCGTTTCACGCCGGCGATTGCGGCGATCAAGGCGCACATGACCGTGGTCGCGGTGAATGGCGCCGAGGATCATCGCTTGCATCCGGGGGCGATCGAGCAGCGTTATTTTGTTCGCGCGGATGATTTACCGAGCGCACTGGAGGCCGTGTTCAAGTCGCTGGCTGCAGATGAGACTGTCAGCGAAGAGCCAGTCGCCGTGGGCCACCGCACGCTCAACGTCGTGCAAGCCAGTGAATCCGTGCTGTGGTGCCGCTACAGTGATCTGTGCGAGCAACCTTTCGCCGCCATGGACTTCATCGCCCTGTGTGATCGCTACCGGGCTATTCTGTTGAGCGAAGTGCCGAACCTCAGCGCGCAGAAACGCGAGGGACGTATCGCACGCGGCACAGAAGACGGCGCCGAGCGCGTAGTGGCCGGTGATCGCGAGTTGCCGCAGTTGTCGGTGCATGACGACGGCGTTCGCCGCTTTATCGCGCTGGTCGACGAATGCTACGACCGCAAGGTGCCGCTGTACGTCGAGGCGGCTGTACCGATGGACGCCTTGTACACCGAGGGCTATCTGGAATTCCCGTTCCGCCGCACCCTCAGCCGTTTGCAGGAGATGCAGTTGCAGCGTTTCGCCGAAGCTTGAAAGAAGAGGGCGCCGACATGACTCAACCGCTGTCCCATCATTTGCTGACCATGGCCTACCAGAATGCCTGGGCCAATCATCGTCTGGCCAAGGCCTGGAGCCAGCTCGACGCCGCCGAATTGGCCGCACCGAGAGTGAGCTTTTTCCCGAGCATCCGCCTCACGCTTAATCACATCCTCACCTGCGACTGGTTCTACGTCGACGCGCTGGAGCGCGAATTGCGCGGTGACGAGCCGCACCCGGATTGTTACGTGTTCTTCGATACAGACGAACCGTTTAGCGAAGCCGCCGCACTGCGCGAGGAACAGGCACGCGTCGATCGCCGGCTGATCGCTTATTGCGAGCAACTGCGCGATGCCGATCTGCCGAGAATCGTCACCATCGCCCGCGACACACCGCAACATGAAAGTCGACTGCGCATGCTCTCGCACCTGTTCGAACACCAGATCCATCATCGCGGCCAGGTGCACGCCATGCTCAGCGGCACGGCGGTAAAGCCACCGCAACTGGATGAGTTTTTCTGTGTCGGCGAAAGCGCATTGCGTGCCGAAGACTTCGCGGAATTGGGCTGGACGGAAGAACTTGTATGGGGCCACTGACGCGAAAGATCGCAGCCTCGTTGCACTCGTCAGCTCCTACACGTTTTGGGCTGTAGGAGCTGACGAGTGCAACGAGGCTGCGATCTTTTGATCTTGCTCTTCTGTTTTCCAGTTGCCCACCCATTCAAACCCAAGCTAATGTCCCCCTCAGCCTTCCAGCAAGCACCTTGCGCGCTGGGGCTTATGTATTTGGGGATGGAAATGGATTCCGCAGAAATACTCGTACTTCAGGCCAGTTACAGCAACCCGGTGCACGCCGAAGCCATCGGCATCGTGCTCAACCACTATGCCGAGGACCCCATGGGCGGCGGTCATTCCCTCGACCCCGACCTGCTGCGCCGTCTCCCCGAAGAACTCGCTCGCCGCCCGCATGCTTTCAGCGTGCTGGCCTTCGTCGGCGGCGAACCGGCCGGGCTGGTCAACTGTTTCGAAGGCTTCTCGAC
>NZ_RAZO01000328.1:0-8530 GCF_004307535.1 Pseudomonas sp. Sample_9 | reverse complement strand
CGCCGCCACAGTCTGGCGCAGTTTTTCGGCCAACAGCCGCGCGCCGCCCGGCGAAGTGTTCGGCAGGACCAGCACAAACTCTTCGCCGCCATAACGCGCCGGCAGATCCGATGGTCGCGCGCTGGCATCCCGGATGGCTGCAGCGACTTTGCGCAACGCTTCGTCGCCCTCAACGTGGCCAAAACTGTCGTTGTACGACTTGAAGTAATCGACGTCGATCATCAGCAATGACAGCTGCGTCTGATCGCGCAGCGAACGGCGCCACTCCAGTTCCAGGTACTCGTCGAAGTGCCGGCGATTGGACAGCCCGGTCAGGCCATCGGAGTTCATCAGCCGTTGCAGCACCAGATTGGTGTCGAGCAACTGCTGCTGGCTGACCCGCAACGCACGGTACGCGGCGTCGCGCTGGAGCAATGTCATGTAGGAACGCGAGTGGTAGCGGATCCGCGCGACCAGTTCGATGGTGTCCGGCAGTTTCACCAGATAGTCGTTGGCGCCAGCGGAAAACGCCGCGCTCTTGATCAGCGGGTCTTCCTTGGTCGAGAGAACGATGATCGGGATATCCTTGGTCGCCGGATGATTGCGGTATTCGCGCACCAGGCTCAGGCCATCGAGGCCGGGCATCACCAGATCCTGAAGGATCACCGTCGGCTTGATCCGCACCGCTTGGGCGATGGCCTGCTGCGGGTCGGAGCAGAAGTGGAAGTCGATGTTTTCCTGATTCGACAGCCCACGGCGCACCGCTTCGCCGATCATCGCCTGATCATCCACCAACAACACCATGGCGGCGTTCTCGTCGGTTTTAATGTCGTCGATCTGTAAATCATTCATGAGCGGTCACCTGAGTACTGCGGGGGCCTGGATTGCGGATCAACCTGATCATTTGGGGAAAATCTCCAGCAATCGTGGCGCTATCTTTTCCAGCGAGCGGATTTCCACCGCGGCATCGATCGCCGCGGCAGCCTTGGGCATGCCGTACACCGCACTGCTGTGCTGATCCTGGGCGATGGTCAAATAACCCTGCTGGCGCATGAGCTTAAGCCCTTGCGCGCCATCGCGCCCCATCCCGGTCAATAAAACCCCGACCGCGTCACCGTTCCAGTAACTGGCGACGCTCTCGAAAAACACGTCGATCGAGGGGCGATAGATCTCGTTGACCGGTTCGGCGGTGTAGGCCAGCGTGCCGTTTTTCAACAGGCGAATATGGTGATTGGTCCCGGCCAGCAGCACCGCGCCACTTTGCGGCGGCTCGCCTTCACGGGCCAGACGCACATCGAGGCCGCTGGCGCTGGCCAGCCATTCGGCCATGCCAGCGGCGAACACCTGATCGACATGCTGCACCAGCACGATCGCGGCGGAAAAATCTCTCGGCAGGCCTTTGAGCAACACTTCCAGCGCCGCCGGCCCACCGGCAGACGAGCCGATCGCCACCAGCCGCTGACGTGACGGCGAGCTGCGCGGCGAACTCGGCGCCGGGCGCGCACGTGGCGCCTTGTCGCCGATCAGCCAGCCGATGTTGAGGATCTTGCGCAACAACGGCGCCGCCGCTTCCTGGGCATTGCCGGCGCCGATCGCCGGCGTGTCGACCACGTCCAGCGCGCCGTGGCCCATGGCCTCGAACACGCGGTGCACGTTCTGTTGACGATCCACGGTGACGATGACAATCGCGCACGGCGTCTCGGCCATGATCCGCCGCGTGGCTTCGACGCCGTCCATGATCGGCATGATCAGGTCCATCAGAATCAGGTCTGGCGTGCACTCGGCGCAGCGTTGCACCGCCTCGGCACCGTTGCTGGCGACCCAGATCACCTGATGCGCAGGCTCGAATGCCAGCGCCCGGCGCAGGGCCTCCACCGCCAGGGGCATGTCGTTGACGATTGCGATCCTCATGTCCGCGCTCCTCCGATGAGCTCGACCACTGCATCGAGCAGGGCGTCGTCATGAAAACTGGCTTTGGCCAGATAATAGTCGGCGCCGGCATCCAGTCCACGGCGGCGGTCTTCTTCGCGATCCTTGTAGGACACGACCATCACCGGCAGCGATTGCAGACGGTTGTCGCGGCGCAACAGGGTGACCAGCTCGATGCCGTCCATGCGCGGCATGTCGATGTCGGTGATCAGCAGATCGAAGTTCTCCGAACGCAGCGCGTTCCAGCCATCCATGCCGTCCACTGCCACCGCGACGTCGTAGCCACGATTGAGCAGCAGTTTGCGTTGCAGCTCGCGCACGGTCAGCGAATCGTCGACCACCAAGACTCGTTTGCGCGCCGCTTCGGCAGCTTGATTGCCGTGGCGGGCAATGCGCTCCAGGCGCCCGGTATTGAGCAGTTTGTCCACCGAACGCAGCATGTCTTCGACATCGACGATCAGCACCACCGAGCCGTCATCGAGCAAGGCCCCGGCGGAGATGTCCTGAACCTTGCCCAGACGCTCGTCCAGCGGCAACACCACCAGCGTGCGCTCGCCGACGAAACGTTCTACCGCCACTCCGTAAATCGCCTCGCGCTCGCGGATCACCACGACTTTCAGGGTAGCGCCATCGTTCTGACTGGCCGGGCGATTGAGCAACTGGCTGGCCGCGACCAGCCCGACATGCTGGCCTTCGTGCCAGAAATGCTGGCGTCCTTCGACCTGCACAATGTCTTCCGGCGCCAAGTCGCACATGCGTTCGATGTGCGCCAGCGGGAACGCGTAAGCCTCTTCACCGACTTCCACCACCAGACTGCGCACCACCGAAAGCGTCAACGGCACCTCCAAATGGAAACGACTGCCCTCGCCCGCCGTCTGCTCCAGCACCACGGCCCCGCGCAATTGGCGAACCATGTGTTGAACAGCATCCAGACCAACGCCGCGCCCGGACACTTCGGTAACCTTGTCGCGCAGGCTGAAGCCCGGCAGAAACAGGAAGGTCAGCAGTTCTTCTTCGCTCAATTGCGCTGCGGTTTCGGCTGGGGATAACTGCCGTTCGACGATGCTGCGGCGGACTTTCTCAAGATCGACGCCACCGCCGTCATCGCTCAATTCCAGCACCAGCAAACCGGCCTGATGGGAAGCGCGCAGGCGAATCAGGCCTTCTTCGGGCTTGCCCTTGAGCAGGCGTTGCTCCGGGGATTCGATGCCGTGATCGACGGCGTTGCGCAGCAGATGAGTCAGCGGTGCTTCAAGCTTTTCCAGCACGTCGCGATCGACCTGGGTTTTCTCACCTTCGATCTCCAGGCGCACTTGTTTGCCAAGGCTGCGCCCGAGGTCGCGAACCATGCGCGCCTGCCCGCTCAACACGTCGGCGAACGGGCGCATGCGACAGGCCAGCGCGGTGTCATAGAGCACTTGCGCGCGCTGACTGGCCTGCCAGGCGAATTCGTCGAGTTCGGCGTTTTTCTCGCTGAGCAGTTGCTGCGACTCGGCGAGCAAACGTCGCGCATCTTCCAGCGACTCGAGCGCTTCCAGGCTCAGCGCATGCTCCTTGAGGTGCACATTGAGATTTTCCAGTGCGCGCAGGCCGTTGTTCTGCATGCGTTTGAGGCGCTGCATGGTCGCCAGATGCGGCTTGAGACGCTGGGTTTCCACCAGCGATTTGCTCGACAGATCGAGCAGGCTGTTCAGGCGTTCGGCAGTGACGCGCAAAACGCGCTCGCCGCCTTCGGTGGTGCGTTTGTTTTTGCGCGGGGTCGGTTCGGCGGGCTCGTCCATGATCGGCGCTGTCGCTGTTGGCGCTGGCTCGATCGACAACTCGGCCATCGGCGGCGTGGCAACCACAGCGGCTGGTGCCGACGGATCGAGCAAACGTCCCATCAGCGTCACGTAGGCTTCAATGTCCGCAGGTTGCGGCGCGTTGGCCGGCGTGGCGATGCGCATCAGCAGGTCGGTGCCCTGCAACAACGCGTCGATGTGCTCGGGACGCAGCAACAAACGCCCTTCCTGGGCGCTGACCAGGCAATCTTCCATGACGTGGGCGACGCTGACGCCGCTGTCGATACCAACAATCCGCGCTGCGCCTTTGAGCGAGTGCGCCGCGCGCATGCACGACTCCAGTTGATCGGCCTGGGTCGGATTGCGCTCCAGCGCCAGCAACCCGGCGCTGAGCACTTGGGTCTGGGCTTCGGCTTCGAGACTGAACAGCTCGAGCAGAGAGGCGTCGCGCATTTGCTCGGGGGTCATGTCAGGCTCCGGGTCACGGCGGACAACAGCTGTTCTTCATCCAGCCAGCGCAGGCTGCGACCGCGATATTGCAGAACGCCACGGGTGTACTTGGCACTGGCCTGCGCACCGGACTGTGACGCCGCGTCGAGGATGCGCTCGTCGATGGCATGAATGCCGTCGACCTCGTCCACCGGCACCACCACCGGCCCGCCATGGGCGGCGATGATCAGCATGCGCGGCATGATTCGCCCGCCGCCCGCCGGCGCGACGCTGGCGCCGAGGTCGAGCAATTCCACCAGCGACAGGCACGCGACCAGTGCGCCACGGACATTGGCCACGCCGAGCAAGGCCCGCGAGCGTTGGTGCGGCAGCGAGTGAATCGCCTGCAACGGCGCGACTTCGACAAGCGTGCGCGTGGCCAGTCCGAGCCATTCCTCGCCAAGGCGAAACATCAGCAGCGAGCGGGTCTTGACGTCGATTTCGACTTTGCTGACTACTGCTTCGCGCTGGTCCTGCTGCAACGAATAGCGGTCGAGCAGGCGCGTGGCGGCGGCGGAATACACCGAGCAGTTGCGGCAATGGATGTGCTCTTCCAGCAACGGGCAGGACTTGTCGCCATGAATGCCGATGCGGTTCCAGCAATCGTCGATGGCGCGGGCGTCTTCGTGGGTAACGTTCAAGGTGTCGGACGCGCTCATCGTTTACGCTCACTGTCGGCGGTGCGCCCGCTGCGAGCGGCGCGCTCCTGCAATCGTCGGGCACCCACCGTGTCGCCTTGAGCCTGCAGCAACGCCGCCAGATGCATCAACGCTTCGGGATGTTGCGGTTCAAGGTATAAGGCCTTGCGATAAAAACTCTGGGCCTCGAGGCTCAGGCCGGCGACATCGCTGAGCAGGCCCAGCCAATAGAACACCTGCGCCACCGGTTCATGGCTGCGCAGATAATGCTCGCACGCGGCACGGGCCTCGGCGCTTTTGCCTTCGTTGGCCAGTGCAGCGATTTGCGCCAGCAGCGTCGCGGCGTCCGGGTTGGCAGTTTTTTTCGTTACCGGCAAAGCCGTCACGGTAGCAAAAGGGCGGCTGCGCACTGGCGCTGGCGGCGGCGCGCTGCGCAGTGGTTGGCTGGCCGGCACGGCGACCGGTTTCGGCGTCGGCAGCGGTTCGGGGTGCGGCTCGCTATGACGACTGAAGGCGAACGACTGCGGGATGCCGATCGAGCGCATGCCCAAGCGCCCGAGCAGACTGCCCTCCGCCGGGCCGATAAACAGCACGCCGTCGACGTGGGTCAGGCGCTTGAGCACTTCGAACACCTGTTTCTGCGTCGGCTGGTCGAAGTAGATCAGCAGGTTGCGGCAGAACACGAAATCGAAGGCTGGCTCGCTGGCCAACAGCGTCGGATCGAGAACATTGCCGACCTGCCAGCGCACCTGTTCGCGAACGTATTCGTTGACCCGGTGGCCGTCCTGCTCAGGCATGAAATGCCGATCGCGAAATTGCAGATCCTGCCCGCGAAACGAGTTCTTGCCGTAAACAGCACGGCGCGCCTTGTCCACTGACAACGGGCTGATGTCCATGCCATCCACCTTGAACTGATGCGGCTTGAGCCCGGCATCAAGCAGGGCCATGGCGATCGAATAGGGTTCTTCGCCGGTCGAGCACGGCAGGCTGAGGATGCGCAGCGCGCGCATGTTGTTCAGCTCGGCGAGACGCTGACGGGCCAGTTTGCCCAAGGTGGCGAAGGATTCCGGGTAACGAAAAAACCACGTTTCCGGAACGATAACCGCTTCGATCAGCGCCTGCTGTTCATCCCGCGAGCCTTGCAACAGCTGCCAATATTCGTCGGTGTGGGCGGCTTGGGACAACGTCGTGCGCTGGCGCACCGCACGCTCGATGATCGCCGCGCCCACCGACGCGACATCGAGGCCGATGCGTTCCTTGAGGAAATCGAAAAAGCGCTGCTCACTGCTCATGGCTGCGCCTCAAGCTGCGCCGGATTACGCGGCGGATCGGGGAACAGCAAGCTGCGCACGGCGTCATCGAGCAAGTCATTGACCCGCACCCATTGCAGCAATCCCTGCGCATCTTCGCGCACCGGACCGAGGTACGGCGCCTCGCGGTTATCGAGGCCGTAGGGCTGGAACTCGTCCGGATGACAGCGCAGCGTGTCGGTGGCCTGCTCGAGAATCAGCCCGAGCCATTGCGCTGCTTGCGCTTGATCCGGCTGATAATTGACCAGCACCAGCCGCGTGCTGGTCCGCGCCTCGGCGGGCTGGCCAAAAGTCAGCGCGCTGAGATCAATCACCGGCACCACCGCACCGCGATAGGCAAACACCCCGGCCACCCAATGCGGCGCCCGGGCAATCGGTTTCAGCGGCAGGCGCGGCAGCACTTCGGCCACTTCAGTGGCGCGCAGGGCGTAACGCTCGTTGCCGATGCGAAACAGCAGAAACAGTGCCTGCTTCGCCACTGGTGCGGCGCCACGCTTGGCGATGATGTCGCTCATCAGACTTTGAATCGCGAAACGCCGCTGCGCAGGCCGACGGCTACCTGACTCAGTTCGTCGATAGCGAAACTGGCCTGACGCAGCGATTCGACGGTCTGGCTGCTGGCATCGCCCAACTGCACCAGCGCATGGTTGATCTGCTCAGCGCCAGTGGCCTGGGCCTGCATGCCTTCGTTGACCATCAGCACGCGCGGCGCCAGTGCCTGCACCTGATGGATGATCTGCGACAGCTGCTCGCCGACCTGCTGCACTTCCGACATGCCGCGGCGTACTTCTTCGGAAAACTTGTCCATGCCCATCACGCCGGCCGACACCGCCGACTGGATCTCGCGGACCATCTGTTCGATGTCGTACGTGGCCACGGCGGTCTGATCGGCCAGGCGCCGGACTTCGGTGGCGACCACGGCAAAACCGCGGCCGTACTCGCCGGCCTTCTCGGCTTCGATCGCCGCGTTGAGCGACAGCAGGTTGGTCTGGTCGGCGACCTTGACGATGGTCACCACCACCTGATTGATGTTGCCGGCCTTCTCGTTGAGGATCGCCAGTTTGGCGTTGACCAGATCCGCCGCGCCCATGACCGAGTGCATGGTGTCTTCCATGCGCGCCAGGCCTTGCTGGCCGGAGCCGGCGAGCACCGAGGCCTGATCGGCAGCGGTGGACACTTCGGTCATGGTGCGCACCAGATCCCGCGAGGTCGCGGCGATTTCGCGAGAGGTTGCGCCGATTTCAGTGGTAGTCGCTGCGGTTTCGGTGGCGGTGGCTTGTTGCTGCTTGGACGTGGCGGCGATCTCGGTCACCGAGGTGGTCACCTGCACCGAGGAGCGCTGGGCCTGGGATACCAGCGACGTCAGCTCGGTCATCATGTCGTTGAAGCCGGTTTCGACCGCGCCGAACTCATCCTTGCGATCGAGGTTCAGGCGCGAACTCAGATCGCCGGTGCGCATGATGTCGAGGATGGTCACGATGCGGTTCATCGGCGCCATGATCGCGCGCATCAACAGCAGCCCACAGAGACCGGCGGCCAGCACCGCGACCAGCAGGGAAATGACCATGCTGACTTTGGCCGTTGCCACCGCGTCGTCGATATTGGCCATGGCGGTATCAGCGACGACTTTGTTTTCGCCAATGATGTCATTGAGTTTCATGCGCCCCGCGTACCACGCCGGGGTCAGTTTTTCGTTGAATAACTTGACCGCATCCGCTTCAAGATTGCGACTGCGCAGGTCCAGCACAGCGTTCTGAATCTCGATGTAGGTGTCGTGGTATTTCTCGAACAGGGCGAACTCGGATCGGTCTTCATCAGTGGCCATCGTCTTGCGATAGTTGGCCATCTGCTCTTTCAGCCGCGCCTCGAACGCCTTGTAGTCGGCAGCGTCTTCGTTGGAAATGCCCTGGCCTTCCTTGAGGCCGAGCAGCTCCTGGGTCTGCAAATAACTGTCGACCCATGCGCCGCGAATCATCGAGCTGTAATAGACGCCGGGGATGGCATCGTCGCGCACGCTGTTTTCACTGGCCTCGATCTTCAACAACCGCGAATAGGACAGCACCACCATCAACAGCATGATGGCGATAATCACCGCAAAGCTCGCCAAAATGCGTTGGCGCAACGTCCAGTTCTTCACAGTGAATCCTCGTGCCTGATCGAAATGCGGGGAGTATAGCCGAGCGCGGTGTTTCATTTATAAGACGCTTTCGCTGGCAACATTGTCCCGTGGGAGCGAGCCTGCTCGCGAAGGCCACACCGCGGTCCCGGCAAATTCCCAACTGCGCAAGAAGTTGCGCAGTAGCCCGTAATATTTCAGGGCCTAAATCCCCTGTAGCCCAAGCGGTGCAAGCCCTGCAGCCAAGTGCGCAAGAAGTTGCGCAGTACTGCGCAACTTCTTGCGCAC
>NZ_RAZO01000483.1:0-8534 GCF_004307535.1 Pseudomonas sp. Sample_9 | reverse complement strand
GTTGAACATCGCCATGCCGGCGTTGAACAGCGTTGAATATTGCCCGGCCTGTTCGGTCTGCAAGCGCAGCGGCAAGGTGTAAAACAGCGGGCGGGTCAGTTGCGGGTGTTGCTCGAGGTAACCGAGCATTTGTTCGTTGGCCGCGTCGCTGCGACCGATGTCCTTGAGGCAGGCGTATTCGCTGGCGAGCGCCTGATCGATCTGCACTTGGCCGTCGAAATACCACGCCGAGCGATGGAAACGCCCGGCGCACAGCAATTGCGCGCGGTCGGCGGTGATGCGTTCGAGCAGGCGATTCCAGCGCCCGAGATTGTCGCGATGATTGTTCAGCACCTCGTCCATGGCCGGGCGGTCGATCAGGTCATTGATGCCGCGTTTGCCGCTGAGCAGCGGGCCGTCGAGCACGTCTTTCATGCGTCGGTTCTGATCCTTGCCGAGCTCGACCAGTGTGCTCAGGTGGCGCTCGACAAAGTCGGCCGGGGCGACTTCAGCAAAATATTCACGGGTGTAAAAGCGTCGATCCGCCTCGGCGGTGACGCGAGCGTGCGCGGTGAAATCAGGGGCGACGCCGTCGAAACGGTTCAGCGCCAGTGACTCGTCCAGTGCCTTTTCGCGCTGTTGCTGCAGTTCAGGTCGAGCCTGGGTATCGGTCGGGACAACCTCACCACCTTTGTTCAAATAGTCGAGCAGCGCCTGCCGGGTACTTTCCCGATCCGGCTCGGGCAATTGCTCCAGTTCAGCGAACAATGCCTGGGCGCGCGGATCATCGCTGGCCTTGGCCAAAGCGTCGAAGTCCTGAGATCCGAGCTGGCTCAGCGACTCGATGTAACTGGCCAGCAGATAGTCGCGCTCGTTGTTGTCGGTGTTGCTCCACTGCTCGATCCAGCCGACCACCAGGTCCTGATAATCCGCCAGATCGCGCATCACCCCGAGGTCGTCGTTGACCAGCAGAAACAGCGTGTCGTCCTGATAAGGCCCGCGCACCCGACCAAGAAATTCGCCGATATGCGCCTCGCGAAAACGCCGTGGGTTTTCCCACAGATAGGGTTCGCGTTCGTGCTCCGGCGCGTCGCTGACCTGCACCGTCGGCATCCGCGTTGCGTCGGCCTCGGCCAGCGGTTTCGCTGTGCAGGCCACTTCCGCCAGCCACTGTTTGGCCTGAGCCACGGTGAGCAAATGCTCGCCGCCGATCAGACAATGCACCGGACCGAGATCGACCGCCTGCATGAAGTGCTCGCGTTCCTCCGCGCTGTCCAGCACCTGTCGGCACTTCGCCGCGCTCAACTGCACATCGGCGAAGGTCACGTAGAGGGTGCTTTTGCGCGAAAAGATCAACGCCGGACGTTCCTCGATGGCGCTGCGCTGATCCTCGCTGACGCTTTTGCCGCGATGCAGCAATGCGCTGATGACGCCGTCAAGCACGCGGTATTCGTAGAGCTCGCCACTGAGGCTGTCGACGATGTACAGCCAACCATCGCGCAGGCGGCGGATGCCCATGGGGCGCGTGGTCAGGGTGTAAGGCAGCGTGATTTCGGTGCTGGGGTCGAAGGGTTTTTCCACCACGCCGTAAGCGAGGGGTAGCAGTTGCACGTGGGTGTTGCGCAAGGGGCAGGCGGCTGGCGCACCAATGGGCGCTTTCGAGGCGGCTAACGCATCGAGGATGGCGGGGTGATTCATGATTGATGTCTCTCAGAGGCCCATCGAAAGGCCATTGCAGCGGCAATCGCAACGCGCTCGCCGGGGGATTGCAGCGAAGGTGTGTGCATCAGCTGATGGATCTGCGGATGCCGACCGCACGCTGCATCGTCCAGCCATGCCACCACGTTGGCGTACAGCAGAATCTCGGACGGGCTGCTCAAGGCAAGCTCGCTGGCATGGGCGTGGATGCGCTCCAGCAATTGCCAGCGTTCAACTGCCGTGTCCCCGACATGAAAGTCAGGAAAGTGCTTGAGCAGGTGCGTATCGATGTCGAGCAACACCCGCCGCCGATCCACCCGATCCAGCGCGGCATCCTGCTCGGCGCTCAACCGATACGGCGCCACCAGCGCCCCACCCTGCCCGTGCCGAGGTCGCTGACAGTGCCAGACTCCCCGCGCGCCATCCGCCGTGACCACGCACCCCAGCGGCCCGAACAGACTCGCATCGCCGCTGGCAAACAGCCCCTGCGCTACGGCGGCATCCGCCAGCCGCAACAACACCGGCGAGCCGACCGGCAACTCGACGATCAGCAACTGGCGCAAGTGCGCGACGATTTCATGCGCCGGCGCGGCGCTGAACAACAGCACGCCCCATTCCTGTTGGGCATGCTGGCGATAAAACCGCGCCAGCGGATCGTCGGCGTCAGCGAGCGCCACCAGCAGCGGCGAGACGTCACGCAGGGCCGAAAACGGTGGCTGGTCGTACAGCGCGAAAGCGTTGGCGGCGGGATCGAGCCTTCGCAGTTGCGCCGGTAAATCGGCGATCGTCGCGCCGTCGAGCAGCACAAACGCCTGCTGCTCAGCCCACGGCAAACCTTCAGGCCAATCCGTCAAAAGGCTCATGCCTGGGCCGCCTCGCAGATCAGGCAACGCGAGGTCCGCGTGGTCAGCAGCGCATGCCGTTGCTGCACGGCATCGAACGTCGCCTTGAGCAACGGCGCGGCGCCCGGTAGCAAGGGTTCCGCTGGCAGACACACCGTCGGCGCCCCGCCCTGCACCACCGGCACACTGCTGAAAATGCCGGCGGCGCCGACCGTCAGCCAATGCCCGCCAGCAGCCAGAGTGATCTGCAGGCCGCTGTTGAAAACCACCTGCTCGCCCGCGCCGAAATGCAGCTGCTGCGCCGCACTGACGCGCTGGCTTGCGACCCGCACATGCTGCTCGCCCTGCACCCACAGATGATCGTCCTGCTTGAGTTCAGTCAGGCGATTGCCGTGGGTCAGGTGATGTTCCTCGTCACGCAACTCAAGGCTGGAGACGCCGCCAATCACTTGGCTGTGCAGGTTGTCGATCTGCACACGCAAGTCGTTGAGCACGTGCTGCACCAAGTCGCGCTGCGCCCTGATGGAGATTTCTTCCGCGCCTTGCCGGTCCTCGATGCGCAGTTCGTTGTAACCACCGCCGCCGGGGCTGCTCTGGCTGCGCCAGATACTGCGCGTCTGTTGCGCCGGCAGGTCCAGTGGCACCGGGGTTTCGGCGTTGGGCAGGCAGGCGAGCACATGCGGTTTGTCCGGATCGCCATCGGTGAAGCCCACCAGCACTTCCATACCGACGCGAGGAATCTGCACGCTGCCGTAGCGGTCATGCGCCCAGGCCGTGGCCACGCGCAGCCAGCAACTGGACTGTTCATCACGCTGGCCGTCGCGATCCCAGAGCATTTGCACTTTCACGCGGCCGTAGGCATCGCTGTAGATTTCTTCGCCGGGCGGGCCGGTCACCACCGCCAACTGACTGCCGCTGACGCGCGGTTTGACATGCTTGAGCTGCGGGCGAAACACCACGTCCCACGGTGTCGCGACGAAATGGTTGCGATAGCCCTGACTGAAACCATCTGCGTCAGCCTGCTCGGTGAACGCTTCCTCGAGCACTTGCGGCTGTTTGCCGATGTGCTCGACCTCGGTCAGCAACCATAAATCGTTGCAGTCGGCGCGCGAGTAATCCGCCATGGTCATGAAACTGCCGCCGCGCATCAGCGCCTGATTGCTGCGCCCGTTAGCCAGACGATAGTCGGCACCATGGCGCTCCAGCGCACGCTGGCTGAGGTGCTTGCCGCGCTCGCGATGGGTGAACTGCCCGGGAAACTCATAATCTTCCAGCAGCGGAACCCGCGCTGCACTGGCCTTGGCATCCAACTGCACCGCAGGCTTTTCGAAGTGATAATCGCGGCGCTCGACGAGGTTGGAGCGTGGCTCCAGGCGCACAGTGAACTGGTCGATCACCGGCGCATCGGCAACCAGGCCGTTGCCCTGTAAATAGCGCGTCGTCACGTCGTGTTTGAGGAACGCCGTTTGATCGTCGCCGAACACCAACAGGTGCGCCTCACGGCGATGGCGGAAATGAAAGTGCAGGCCCTCCTCTTCGCACAGCCTCTGGATGAAGTGCAGATCGGATTCCTGGTATTGCACGCAATACACCCGCGCCGGGTACTCGGCGCTGAGCTGAAAATGCCAGGCATCGGCCTGCATGCCGTGATCGCTCAACACATTGGCGATGATCTGCGGCACGCTCAGGTTCTGGAAAATCCGCTGATTGCGCCGATGCGCGAGGTAGGCAAGGTGTGGCGCCAGGGTGATCTGGTAACGGCTCAGCCGAACACCGCAATCACCCTGGCCGACCCGATAGACCAGCCCGTGCATGCCGCTACCGTCGACACCGAAACAGAGAAAGGCCGGCCGATGCAGCAAGCCTTCCAGATCCACATCGGGCCGCTCGCTGACCAGCTCGAGATCCAGTTCGTAGGTCTGGTTGAGCACTTCCCGGGTGCGAAAACCGAACACTTGAAGATCGTGGGAAACGCCTTCTATCTCGAGAGTGAAAACAACGGGCCTGCCAGCGATGCGCATCCACCTGTCCCTGTGTCTGATTGAAAGACGGGACTGTGCAACGGTGCACTCAAATGGGTGAAGTCAGACCTTTCCCTGTTTTGCCGGTCTGCGAGCGAAAAGGACGTGGCCCACAGAGAAACGACCAGGATCCTACGGAAATGATCCCGAATCCTATGCCTTTCCCCTGTGGGAGCGAGCCTGCTCGCGAAAGCGGTGTGTCAGTCGGCGAATGTTTAACTGATCCACCGTCATCGCGAGCAGGCTCGCTCCCACAGGGGTTTGCGTGAGTCAGGGCAGCAAGATGATCTTGTCGCCACCACCCTGATTGACCTCTTCATAGCGCGCCAGCCCTTCAGACAGCGGCACCTCCACCAAGCCCTGCGGCAGCGGCAAGCGATCCTCATCGAAGAACCGCCCGAACTCCGCGAGCATCGCCGCGCACGCCTCAACGCCGTACAACAAGGAGTTGATCCCGACCACCGAGCCGCCTTTTCGATAGAGCGCCAGCGCCGGCAATTGCACGTGGCCGTCGACCGGCGCGGCGATGATGGCGATGCGGCCGAAGGTGGCCAGTGCCGCCACCGAGGCGGGCAGCCAGAAACCGGTGGTGTCGAAGATCACATCGGCGCCACCGCGATACACCGCGTTGACCTGCGCACCGAGGTTTTCTGGCTTATCCAATTGAATCGTCTGATAGCCCTGCTTCTGCAAATCGGCTACCTGCTCGGGCCGGCGCGCCGCCGCCAGCAATTGCGCGCCGCGCACTTTTGCCAGGGCCAAAGCCGCAGTTGCCACTGCCCCGCCGCCGATCACCAGCAAACGCGTATCGGCGCTGACCAGGCTGCGTTCCAGCGCATCCCACGCCGTGGTGTACGGCACGCCAAGGCTGGCCGCCTGAGCAAAACTCAAATGCGCCGGTTTGTGCGCCACGCCGCTGGCCGGCAATTTGACGAATTGCGCATGGGCGCCGTCGGCGAAGAAGCCCAGCTCGCGCCCGGTACCCCAGACTTCCTGACCGATCAGTGCTTGCGGCCCCTCGACCACCACCCCGGCAAAATCCCGCCCCGGAATCCGTGGCAGCGTGGTGTAAGGAAAACGCCCGAGGACGTTTTTCACATCGCTGGGATTGAGCCCGGCAGCCTTGATCTGCACCAACACTTCATCGGCGCCGGGCACCGGGGTCGGAACATCGACGAAACGCAGGGCAGACAGGTCGCCGGTCTGATCGAATTGCAACGCTTTCATGGGCACATCCACCGAAAAGAAAAAGGGAAATTCAGGACAACCAGCCAGCGACCAGTTGCCGGCCCAGCGGCCACAACTGCTCACCGGCCAACATGCCGAGCAGGCCGACCAGCGCGATCGCCGGTGGTGCGGGAGAACGGAAATCGAGCGCGCCGTAGAGCAGGCCGACGCCCAGGCCGATGGCCAGAGAAATGAGGTAGTTCATGGGGGAACTCCGCCGCGATAAGTGATGGGCAGAGTCTAGGGAAACGGGCGGAGCGGTATCGGCCAAGGACTTCTGAATTTCGGACAAACCTTCTGCAGCCGCCACAGAACCGTGTGGGAGCGAGCCTGCTCGCGAATGCGGTCTTCCAGTCAGCACTTCATTGCCTGGTGCAAAGCTTTCGCGAGCAGGCTCGCTCCCACATGGATCTGTTCAAGTTGCCGAGAATTGCGAAGGCGCCACCCCCAGCTCTCGGCGAAACATGTCGCTGAAGCTGCTCGGTGAATAACCCAGTTCGCGAGCAATGACGCTCACCGCCACGCCTTGAATCAACGCCGCCACCGCCGTCGCCAACTGCACCTGGCGCCGCCATTCGGAGAAGCCCATGCCGAGGCTGTCCTTGAACAAGCGCGCCAGCGTACGCACGCTGGCCCCGGCGTTCTGCGCATGCTGCTCGAACGGGATCTCCAGCGACGGCGCGGCCATCACGGCCTGACACAGATTCATCAGACGCCGGTCGGACTCATCCGGCAGCGGAATCTTCAGTTGCGAACGCCTGGCCCGGCGCAGTTCCAGCAACGCCAGCCCGACCAGTGCCTCGTAATACTCAGCCTCGCCGGCATCGCCCTGCGCCACAAGCCCGACGATCAACTCGCGCAGCAACCCGCCGACTTCGATCACCTGCACCGTCGCATCCAGGGTCGCCGCCAGCGCCGGGCGCAGGTAGATATTGCGCATCTGCAAATCCGACACCACACGAATCCCGTGCGGCACTCCCGGCGGCAACCACACCGCCCGCTGCGGCGGCACCACCAGCGCTTCGTGCGGGGTTTCCACCCACATCACCCCGCTCATCGCATACAGCAACTGCCCCCAGACATGCTCGTGCAGCTCGATGAACAAACCACGCGGATAGGTCCGCGCCAGCGGTTGCACGGGCACATTGGTGTCGGTCAGATCAGGGGGCGCGGCGAGGGCCATGGCGAGCATTCACAGGGGGTTGGCGAAGCCGCCATGGTAACCAGCACGCCCCGCCCTCGCCAACGATAGATACCGTCGGACAATCCGAATGAATTTTCCCGGCACAGCGCGATCCGTTTAATACCACAGGGAGGAATACGGGCTTTATGAACAACGCAAAACTTTACGTCATCGACTACACACTGCATGGCACCCCCAAGTCGTTCATTATCCGCTCGGACAAAATGGACAACGCCGAAGCCTGGCATTGGGCAAGCTGCGACGCGGGCGTGGGTCGCATCCCGCGCTTCGGCCGCGAGAAAGTGCAAAAGACCAGCAAACCGATGGCAGAAAAATTCGGTCTGGAAAACGTCACCTGGCGCCAGACCAACTGACCCCACCGCCTTCACCGCAGGCTTGGCAATCGACAGGGGGAATCGACCGATGACCGACACTTATCACCCGGCCCGACTGGACTACGGCCTGACCACCTTCTTCGGCCAGATCACCAAAACGGTGGATTGCGCAGTCGCACTGGAAACGGTCGCGGATGACCCTTACCGCTTCACCTTGTGCGTCCAGGCACCGGTACCGGAAGACCTCGACCAAGCCAAGGTTGTGGTGGTCAAGGTCGAAGGGCGAACATTGCAAGGCACAGTGAGGCACTTTGAGCGACAGGCAGACGACAGTCTGAAAATGGAAGTGGAGCCTGATTAGGCTCCACTTTTTTTTGCCCCGCTTATTTCGGATGAGCGCAACCGCAGCCCCTCATCGCACACTCTTCACCGTGTTTGTGGTGATGAGCGCAAGCCTCGCAGCAATAGTGTTTGCCGTGCACAGCGTAGGAATGTTCGCCTTCTTTGATCGTGCAATTGCAGCCCGGGCAGTCGCATTTTTTATCGGACATGGGACAGACTCCTTGCGTGGTGGTTGTCTGAGGCTTGCGAGCAAGCCATAAGGGACAGTGTAGAAGGTGGTGTTGCAGGCTGGCCAACTGTTGAGAGATTGGGCGACGCAGAAGTGGCTTTCGCGAGCAGGCTCGCTCCCACAGAACAACTGCGCGCAGCACAGACCTGCGCAGACATCAAAAGCCCCTCACCCTAGCCCTCTCCCGGAGGGAGAGGGAACTGACCGAGATGATTGCGAGAAATCCGCCGACGTGGAATACCGAGTCGAACGCAAATTTTGAAAAGCCCGAAAATCGGCCCCTCTCCCCCGGGAGAGGGCTGGGGTGAGGGGCGAATCCCAGCACAAAACCAAAGCCAGACACCACCCGCTCCTAACCACTCAAAACAATGAGCGCAAGCTCGAGTACCGCTTTTGATCTTGATCTCAGAGCCCGTCGGCAGGCTGAGTGGAGGGATTGATCCGGACGTGCGAGCGCAGCGACCGAACGACGCAGTCGTACACAGCGGAACCGCCTGAAGCAACACCCGCAGCAACGGATATGTACACAGTCATACAAATAAAATCACTGCGCCTGCCGCGAACTCCGATACATAAACACCAAAGCCACCGCCAAACACACCATCGCCAGCATCCGACTCGGAGACAAGCCGATCGCCGGATTCCCCAACCAGCCAAAATTGTCGATCAACATCCCCA
>NZ_RAZO01000365.1:0-8539 GCF_004307535.1 Pseudomonas sp. Sample_9 | reverse complement strand
CGCGGAAGGGATCGGGTACGGGCATCGGTCAGGTTCTCTTTATTATTCTGGATGCTGAGGTGATGCAGTTGGCCCCTTCGCGAGCAGGCTCGCTCCCACAGGGACATGCATTTCAAATGTGGGAGCGAGCCTGCTCGCGAAGGCCTCGCCCCGGTTTCAGACCTTCGGCGGCCCGGGATAACCGCAATGAGCCCAGGACTCGGCGCGGGTGTACCAGGCCATCATCACCATCTGCTGCAATGAGCTATGGCCCATGCGCAGCAAGCTCAATGAACTGTTCTCCCAGCGTTCGAGGAAATGCCGCATCGCTTCAGGGCTGGCGTTTTCCCAACTGCCCCAGATGCCGGTGAGCGGGCCACGGGTCACGGCCATGCCCAGCACGTCGAACAGTTGCCGAGTGAGCTTGAGCATTTCCGGCGACAGGTGGTCGAGGCTGTAATCCAGTGACTTCAGCGTGCCGTCGACCGCTGCGGGCATTTCCCCGGCGGCAACGGCGCCGTCGAGCATCACCGGGATCAGCGCGCGCAGGAACAGCAGATCGCCGTCGCGCAAAACGACAAAGCCGTTGGCGCTGATGCTCGACCAGCAGCCAGTGAGGCTGGCGCCAAGGCCGGCGGTGGCGAGAAACGCGCTGGCGCCGAGGCTGAATTTCAGCAGGCCACGGCGCGACAGGGCGGGTGTTTCGGTCAGGCTTGGGTGCATTGTTGTTATTACCCGGCGTCGACGAACGTTTAGCGAATGAACAGCTTCTGAATCAGTTTCTGAATCGATGTGCCGTAGGGCGGGTAGATCAGCCGGGCCGCGTTGAAGCGCTGTTTGATCAGCACGCCCTTGGCCTTGCTGAACGTCAGGAAACCTTCGTGGCCGTGGTAATGGCCCATGCCCGAGGGACCGATGCCACCGAAGGGCATGTCGTCCTGAGCGACATGCAACAAAGTGTCGTTCAGGCACACACCGCCGGAATGGGTCTCGTGCAGTACGCGATGCTGCTCGCGTTTGTCGTAGCCAAAGTAGTAAAGAGCCAGAGGACGAGGCCGCTGATTGATGTAAGCGAATGCCTGCTCCAGATCGCGATAAGGCACGATTGGCAGCAACGGGCCGAAGATTTCGTCCTGCATCACGGTCATCTCATCGCTGACATTGAGCAGCACGCTGTGTGGCATGCGTCGGCCCTGGCCTTGCTCGAACAGCGGGATCAGCAGCGCGCCCTTGCTGGTCGCGTCGCTGACATAACTGTTGAGCCGGGCCAGTTGGCGCTCATTGATAATCGCGGTGTAGTCGGCGTTGTCGGTCAGGGTCGGGTAGAAGCCTTTCACAGCCTGACGATAGGCCTCGACGAAAGCGCCGACGCGGTCTTCCGGCACCAGCACATAGTCGGGCGCGACGCAGGTCTGCCCGGCGTTGAGGGTTTTGCCGAAGGCGATGCGTTCGGCGGCGTCCTTGAGCGGCACGTCGCTGGATACGATTGCCGGTGACTTGCCACCCAGTTCCAGGGTGACTGGCGTGAGGTTTTCCGCGGCAGCGCGCATGACGTGCCTGCCGACGCTGGTGGAGCCGGTGAACAGCAGATGATCGAAAGGCAGGCGCGAGAAGGCCACGCCGACATCCGCCTCACCCAGCACCACACAGACCAGGTCTTCGGGAAAGATCCGCGCCAGCAGTTCTTTGAGCAGCAGCCCGGTGGCCGGGGTCGATTCGCTGAGCTTGAGCATCACCCGATTGCCCGCCGCCAGGGCGCCGACCATCGGCCCTACGGCCAGATACAACGGGTAGTTCCACGGCACGATCACACCGACCACGCCCAATGGCTGATAAACCACCTTCGCCGAAGCAGGCTGGAACGCCACGCCGACCTTGCGCCGCGAAGGCTTCATCCAGCTTTTCAGGTGACGGCTGGCGTAATGAATGCCGTGCAGGCTCGGCATCAGTTCGGCGAGCAGGGTTTCGTCGGCGCTGCGGTGACTGAAATCGGCGCCGATCGCGTCGATCAATGCCTGCCGCTCAGCGCTGAGCAGATCGCGCAAAGCCTTGAGCCATTGCTGACGTTGCGCGGCCGGCGGCATCGGGTTGGCGGCGTACGCGGCCCGTTGTGCCTGGAACTGCCGATCGAGGGTTTCAAGAGGCTGTTGCAGTGTTTGCAAATAGGCAATGTCGGCAGTCATCGCAGGCTCCGGATTTTATTGTAGTGGGCACTTTTTAGAGTCTATGCTCTAGAAAGTCAAACGACTTCCGCGCACGTCAGTGTTTTATCCACTTCCGGTTAGGTCGTAAGATGCGCCGTCAACGCACTCTGAATTAAAGCTCAAGCCATGGCCCCACGAATAAAAACCAGCGAGCGCATCGTTCAGAACAGCCTGGAGCTGTTCAATCAGCAGGGCGAGCGCAGCGTCAGCACCAATCACATCGCCGCGCACATGGAGATTTCTCCGGGCAACCTGTACTACCACTTCCCCAACAAGCAGGCGATCATCGCCGTGTTGTTCAGTGAGTACGAAGCCCTGGTGGACAGCTTTTTGCGTCCGCCCCAGGGCCGTCCGGCGACCGTCGAAGACAAGCGGTTCTATTTGAAGGAACTGCTTTCGGCCATGTGGCGCTACCGCTTTCTGCATCGCGACCTCGAGCATTTGCTCGACAGCGATGCGGAGCTGGCCGCGCGTTATCGGCGCTTTTCCCAGCGCTGCGTGATCCAGGGGGCCGCAATCTACGAAGGTTTTGTCGCCGCCGGCATCCTGAAAATGGATCGCGTGCAGATCGAATCGCTGACCCTCAATGCGTGGATCATCCTGACCTCGTGGGTGCGTTTTCTGTGCACCACGCGGGAAAACTCCAACCACCTCAGCGAACAGGCCGTTAAGCGTGGCGTGTATCAGGTGTTGGTGCTGGAAGCGGGGTTCGTCACCGATCAGGCGCGGGATGAGGTCAACGCATTGTTCGACGAGTTCTACGTGCCGCTGGCGCAGGCCCTTGAAGACGTGAAATAAACCGTTCAGCCGAATTCCACAGGAGCCCGTTATGTCGATTGCGCAGTTGATCAGCCCACAAGCTTTGGACGCTCGCAAAGAGCAGCCGCGGCTGGTGATTCTCGATTGTCGTTTCGCCCTAGAAGATCCGGATTACGGCCAGCGCAGCTATGCCGAAGGGCACATTGCCGGGGCGAGTTTCGCCGATCTGGAACGGGATCTGAGCGGTAAAGTCGAGAAGGGCGTGACCGGGCGTCATCCGTTGCCCGAGCCGGCGGCGCTGAACGAACGCCTGCAAGCCTGGGGCATCAGCAACGACAGCGATGTGGTTTTGTATGACGACGGCCCGGGTGCGTACGCGGCGCGGGCGTGGTGGTTGCTGGCATGGCTGGGCAAGCGCGACGGCGTGTTCATTCTCGACGGCGGGCTCAAGGCCTGGCACGCGGCTGGCCTGCCGCTGAGTCTGGATCCGCCTAGCGTGACGCCGGGTAACTTCAGTGGTCAGCCGGACATGAGCCTGTTGCTCAGCGCCGAGCAATTGCAGCAGCGCCTCGGCCAGCCAACCCTGACCCTGCTCGACGCCCGCGCCTTGCCGCGCTTCAAGGGCGAAGTGGAACCGATCGATCCGGTGGCCGGGCATATTCCCGGCGCGCAGTGTGCGGCGTTCACCGACAACCTCGGCAGTGATGGACGGTTTTTGCCGGCAGAGCAGCTCAACCAGCGCTTTGCGGCGAAACTGGGCGATCGCTCACCGTCGGAACTGGTCGCCTACTGCGGCTCCGGAGTGACGGCGTGTCATAACCTGTTCGCACTGTGCCTGGCCGGTTATCCGCTGGGGGCGCTGTATGCCGGATCGTGGAGCGAGTGGATCAACGAGCCATCGCGCGGCATTGCCACCGGCGAATAAACACAGCGATCTCCTGTAGGAGTGAGCCTGCTCGCGATGGCGGTATGTCTGTGAGTTAAATGCCAACTGACTCACCGCTTTCGCGAGCAGGCTCGCTCCCACATTGAACCAGGTTGTGCCATGCATTTTCATGCCGACACAAATCCCTGTGGGAGCGAGCCTGCTCGCGAAAGCGGTGTGTCAGTTAACAATTGATTAGCTGACAGGACGCATTCGCGAGCAGGCTCACTCCTACATGGGATATGCGCTGTTCACACACTGGTGGCGGCCAGCCATTGCGGGATACGCCGCTCCAGGTAATACCCGGGCCTGCGCACCGAGCCGTCGACGAAACCGACATGACCACCACGCGTTTGCAATTCGAATTGGGTGCAGGCTGACAACTCATCGGCCTGCGGCAAGCTGTGGGGAAATACGAAAGGATCGTCCGCCGCCTGAATGATCAGCGTCGGCGTGCGGATTTCGCCGAGGTAGTAGCGGCTCGAGGCGCGGCGGTAGTAATCCTCGGCATCATTGAAGCCATGCAGCGGCGCGGTGACCCGGCCATCGAAATCCCAGAATGTGCGCATGTTCTCCAGCGAACCCAGCGCGGCCAGTTTCGCCAGGCCGTCTTCGCGCCCGTCATGCTGGAACTGGCGCTGCTTGTTCTTGATGTAGGCAACCATCTCACGCATGAAATGCGCCTGATAAACCCGCGAAAATCCCTGGCCGATGCGATCGGCGCATTGATCGAGGCGAAACGGCACCGAGACTGCCACCGCGCCGAGCAAGCCGCTATTGCTACCAGTTTCACCCAGATGTTTGAGCAGCACGTTGCCGCCCAGTGAATAGCCGACCGCATACAAAGGTGCCAACGGGCGTTTCGCGCGCAGGTGCTGGATGGCTTCGGCAAGGTCTTCGCTGGCGCCGGAGTGGTAGCTGCGCGGCAACAGATTCGGCTCGCCGGAACAACCGCGCCAGTTCAGCGCGACGCTGGCCCAGCCCTGCTCGGCCAACGTCTTCTGAATGCCCGCCACGTAGGGCGAATTGGATGAGCCGGTCAAACCGTGCAGTACCAGCACCAACGGCGCCTCGGCACTGTGCGGGCCGTGCCAGTCGAGGTCGAGGAAGTCGCCGTCCTCGAGCCACAGGCGTTCGCGTTCGCGCTCGATGTGCACGGTCTTGCGCCACAAAGGACCCCAGAGGGTTTGCAGGTGCGGATTGCCGAGGCCGAAAGCCGGAACGAAGCGGGAGGCAGGAAGCGCGGACGGTGGTTGCACGGCAAATCTCGACAGGTCTTGCGTAAAGCGGCAGGCGCCCGGTGCGCCAGCCGCTTCTCAATGAAGCGCCTAACTTGCCACAAAGCCGGTGTCGGCGCGACACATGCTCTCATCAGCCTCGCTGACCGGTGCAGCCTCTGGCTCAGGTAATGGCTGCTGTTCGACAGTGGCACCTGCGGTGACCGACACCCAGCGATCTGCCGAAAGATGCCGGTCCATCGCGTTTTTAACATCGGCCACTGTCAGTCTGAGCACCTGCTGCACTGTGTAATCGAGATCGAGCGGCAGGTCGTAGCGGTTGATTTCCACTAGTCTGGCGAGAATCTGCCGATTACTGGCGCTGTCCAGCACGTTCCTGTTGGCCAGCCTGCGCTTGAGATGCTCCAGCTCCAGCGTGGTCGGCCCATCCCGGAGAAACTCATTGAGCATGTCGCGCACCAGCGCGGCGGTGCCAGCGCTGACTGAATTGCCGGTCTGCAAGGTGAAGGTCACTAATCCAGCGCCGCCGGCCCAATTGATGTTGGCGCCGTAGACGTCATAGACCCGTCCGCGCTTGTGCCGCAATTCGTTCATCAGACGGTTGTTGCTGCCACCACCGAGAATCTGACCGGCGGCGTACAGGGCGGCATGATCGGCATGGCGACGCGGTACGCTGGTCTGGGCGAAAACGATGTGTGTCTGCTGCTGCTGCGCCAATTCGAGGTGGCCGGTCTGTAAGGCGCTCGGGCTGGCAGTCGCTGAAGCCAAAAACGCGTCGGGTGGCGTGGGCAGGGCATCGCTGATTTGCAGGCTGATCGCCTGCGCCTGCGCCACAGTGAGATCGCCGACCAGAGTGATTTGCGCATGGCGGGCAGCGTAATAGCGGCGGTGGAAATCCTCCACGTGAGCACGCGTCACGGCACTGAGCCCCGACTCGGTGCCGTAGACCGGGAGACTGTAAGGGCTGTCCGGCGCCAGCAATGTCTTGACTCGTTGCAAAGCCTGATAACCGGCTTCGGCTTGCTCCGCGGAGAGCGCGGCGCGCAGTTCGTGCTTGACCGGCGCCAGGCGCTCCTCGCTCAACAGTGGCTCGCTGAGAATTTGTGTCAGCAGGCTGATGGCCGGCAGGCGTTTTGCCGGATCACTGAGGCTGCGCAAGGAGAACATGGCGCGGTCATGATCGATTTCCATATCCCATTGCGCGCCCAGCCCGTCGAAGGTTGCCATGACGGCGGACAGGTCCTTGCCCGGTACCCCCTCGTTGAGCAGGGAAAATGTCGTGGCTGCCAGGCCCGACCGATCACCGTCCCGAGCACTGCCCGCCGCGAAGCTGACGTGAATATCGAACATCGGCAGGTCGGTCGTGCGTACGAACAGCACCTTGGTATCGTTGCGGGTTTTCCAGCCTCTGATCTTCAATGCACGCGGTTTGATTTCCAGCGCTTTGACTTCACCGAGCGATTGCAGGCGTGAGGTCCGCTTCTGCGCAGGCTGGCCATCAGCGCAAGCCGCTGCGGTCAGGCAGATCAGCACGAATCCTGTGAGCAGTGAAAGACTATTCATTGGCGGCCGCCTTGTGCACGTGGGCAACACCCAGACGCTCGCGGGTCAGCCAGAGGGCGGCCGCGTCGCGAATCTGCTCCGGCGTCACTTTCGCCAACGTTTCGGCATCTTCATCCAGCAGGCGCCAGGGCAAGCCGATGGTCGGGTACGAGGCGAGCTGACGGGCCTGTTGCTGTATCGAATCGCTGGCATACACCTGCTGCGCGATCAGTTGCGTACGTGCCCGCTCCAGCTCCTCCAGCGACGGCGGCGTGGTGCGCAATGCATCGATTTGCGCCCACACCCGCGCTTGCGCACCTGCCAGATCGGTCAGCGGTGGATCGGCCAATTCGGCGGTCAACAGCAACAGGCTGTCGCCGCGCGTCATTTGGTTGTAAACGGTGTCGATGCGATTGAACACGCGATCGGTAAACATCAGCTTCTGTTGCAGCCGCGCGCCGTTGGCGCCGCCCAGTATCGCGTTGATCAGACGCAAGGCGTGCACGGTGCGCGGATCTTTCGCAGTGGCCAGTCCGGGAACATTGAACGCCATCAGCAACTGCGCGGCGGGGACTTCGCGGTGCAAGGTCAATTGGCGCTCGCCCGGCACTTTCAGTTCCACGGGACTTGGCAGGCGCGGCACGGAGCGTTTTGCAAGGACGCCAAAATAGCGCTCGGCCAGCGGCTGCACCTGTGCGAGGGTGACGTCGCCGACGATCACCAGTACGGCATTGCCTGGTGCATAACGGCTTTCATACCAGTGACGAAGTTCGCCGGCGTCTACCTGCTGCAAGTCATGCATCCAGCCAATAACTGGAGTGCGGTAGCTGTTGGCGAAGTGGGCCAGGGCAGAGAAGTGCTCAAGAACGGCAGCATTGACATTGTCGTCAGTACGCAAATGGCGCTCTTCGCGGATCACCGCCATTTCGGTGCTCAGGTCATCGGCATGCAGATGAGCGGTCGACATCAGGTCGGCCATCAGTTCGAAGACGACGCCCAGATAGCGCGGCGCCAGGGTCTGTTGGTAGCTCGTGGCATCCGCGTAGGTAAAAGCACTTTCTTCGGCACCAATGGATTCCAGAATCCGCGATGCTTCATCGGCGCAGGTCTTGCTGCTGCCTTTGAACAGCATATGTTCCAGAACGTGGGAGAGCCCGGTCTGCCCTGGCGCTTCGTCAGCCGGGCCAACCTTGAACCACAGCTGCGAAGTAACCAGCGGCGCGCGGTGGTCCTCACGGACCAACACCTGCAAACCGTTTTCCAGGGTGAATTGATGAGTCGGCGGGGGCGTGGCGGCCAGCGTCATGAACGGCGCCAGGCCAAGAAAAAGCAGCATCCGGCTGCAGAGCGTATCCATACGCGAAATGTCCTCAGTGGTTAACGCAGATTGCGGCAACCACTGTGGCGATTTGCGAGGGGCAGGGTGCGGTAACTATTTACCGCACTCTCAACCCAGTGCAGGCAGGGTCAGGCGCTGCGTTGCCACAACGCGTAATACACGCGACCGGATTTCTGTTCGCGGTGCAGGCGCCAGTTGCCCGGCAGGCCCAGCGTCGATGGCGCTGTTTCGCTTTCCGTGTAGATCCACGAATCGGCCGCCAGCCATTGGCGCTCTTCCAGCAAAGTACAAGCCGCAGGCAGCAGGTTCTGGTTGAACGGCGGGTCGAGAAACACCAGATCGAACGGCGTCGCGTTCTGGGTTTCCAGGTAGCGCAGCGCATCGGCAGTTTGCACCTGGCCGTTGCTGCAGCGCAGGGTGCCGAGGTGTTCTTTCAGGCTGGAAACCGCAACGTTGCTGGCGTCCAGCGCCTGGGCCGTGGCCGCGCCACGGGACAGCGCTTCGAGAAACAGCGCGCCGCTGCCGGCGAACGGGTCGAGCACTTTCGCCCCTT
>NZ_RAZO01000239.1:0-1087 GCF_004307535.1 Pseudomonas sp. Sample_9 | reverse complement strand
TTCAGCAAGCTGATCGCTGACGGCGCGCAAGAATTGCCGATCACCGACGAGCGCATGACCCGCTTCTGGATCACTCTCGACCACGGCGTGCAGTTCGTCCTGGACAGCTTCGCCCGCATGCATGGCGGCGAAGTGTTCGTGCCGAAGATCCCGTCGATCCGCATCGTCGATCTGGCGCGCGGCATGGCCGAGCATCTGCCACACAAGAACGTCGGCATTCGTCCCGGTGAGAAGCTGCACGAGCTGATGGTGCCGCTGGACGATGCGCGAATGACGCTGGAGTTCGAGGATCACTACACGATTCAGCCGTCGATTCGTTTTACCAGCGTCGACGTCGATTTTGCCGTCGATAAACTTGGCGAGCGCGGCCATGCGGTGGGCGAGGATTTCGAGTATCGCTCGGACACCAATCCGCATTTCCTTTCGGTCGGGCAGATCGCCGATCTGCACGCGAAGCTGTCGGTATGATCCCTTACGGTCGGCAAAGCCTTGATCAGGCGGACATCGATGCGGTGGTCGAAGTCCTGCAATCGGACTGGCTGACCCAGGGGCCGACCATCGAACGCTTCGAACAGGCGATGGCCGAGCGCTGTCAGGCCGATTTCGGCGTGGCGGTGTGCAATGCCACGGCGGCGCTGCACATTGCCTGTCTGGCTGCTGACCTGGGGCCGGGCGATCGCTTGTGGACCTCGCCGAATACCTTTCTGGCTTCGGCCAACTGCGGGCGCTATTGCGGCGCCGAGGTCGATTTCGTAGACATCGATCCACTGACCTGGAACCTCGACGCCTTTGCCCTTGAAGCGAAGCTCGAACAGGCCGAGCGCGACGGCACGCTGCCCAAAGTCCTCGTCGCCGTCGCGTTCTCCGGGCAGAGCTGCGATATGCGCAAGATTGCCGACCTGGCGGTGCGCTACAACTTCACCGTGATCGAAGACGCCTCCCACGCAGTGGGCGCGAGCTACGCCGGGCGCCCGGTCGGTTGTGGCGAATTTGCGGCGATGACGGTGTTCAGTTTTCACCCGGTGAAAATCATCACCAGCGCCGAAGGCGGCATGGTCCTGACCAATCGCCCGGCGCTGGCCGAACG
>NZ_RAZO01000502.1:0-1091 GCF_004307535.1 Pseudomonas sp. Sample_9 | reverse complement strand
AGCATCGCCCTTAGCAACACCGCGCACCCCGCCGCGAGATCATCCGGCGCTGCATTTTCGATTTCGTTATGGCTGATCCCGCCCTCGCACGGCACGAAGATCATCCCGGCCGGACCGAGTTCGGCGAGGAAAATAGCGTCATGCCCGGCGCCACTGACAATGTCCATGTGCGACAGACCCAGCCCTTTCGCGGCGCCGCGCACCGCCTCCACGCAGCCCTTTTCGAAGTACAGCGGCGGGAAGTCGGCGGTCGGGGTCAGTTCGTAGGTGAGGCCGTGCTCTTCGCAGGTCGCATCGATGACTTGTTTCACTTCGGCAATCATCGAATCCAGCCGCGCCGGCTCCAGATGCCGGAAGTCGAGGGTCATGCGCACTTCGCCGGGGATCACGTTGCGCGAGCCGGGATAGGCCTGAAGGCAGCCAACCGTGCCGCAGGCGTGGGGCTGATGGCCGAGGGCGGCGCGGTTGACGGCGCCGACGATCACCGAAGCGCCGACCAAGGCATCCTTGCGCAGGTGCATCGGCGTCGGGCCGGCGTGGGCTTCGACGCCGCGCAATTTCAGGTCGAACCACTTCTGCCCGAGCGCGCCGAGTACCACGCCGATGGTTTTCTCTTCATCTTCAAGGATCGGGCCTTGCTCGATGTGCGCTTCGAAATACGCGCCGACCGCGTGCCCGCTGACCTTGCGCGGGCCGGCGTAGCCGATGGCGTTCAGCGCCTCGCCAACGGTGACGCCGTCGGCATCGACCTTGGCGAGGGTTTCTTCGAGGGTGAATTTCTCGGCGAAGACCCCGGAGCCCATCATGCACGGGGCGAAGCGGGAGCCCTCTTCGTTGGTCCAGACCACCACTTCCAGCGGCGCTTCAGTTTCCACGCCAAGGTCGTTGAGGGTGCGCAGCACTTCGACGCCGGCGAGTACGCCGAAGCAACCGTCGAACTTGCCACCGGTGGGTTGAGTGTCGATGTGGCTGCCGGTCATCACCGGCGGCAGGCTCGGGTTGCGCCCGGCGCGGCGGGCGAAAATGTTGCCGACGGCATCGACCGTGACGCTGCAACCGGCGTCCTTGCACCACTGCACGAACAGGTCGCG
>NZ_RAZO01000296.1:113781-117363 GCF_004307535.1 Pseudomonas sp. Sample_9 | reverse complement strand
GATGCAGGCATTCGCCAAGGAAAATCTGTCCATGTACACGCCACGCGCCTTTGCCATCGAAGACCTGTCCCAACTGCACGAACTGATCCTCGCCACTCGCCTGGCCATTCTGGTCAGCCACGGTGAGAGCGGATTGCAAGCCAGTCATGTGCCGGTGCTGCTGCATCGCGAACAGGGCGAATACGGCACGCTCTACGGCCATCTGGCCAAGGCCAATCCGCAGTGGAAGGACCTGCGGGACGGCGCCGAGGCGATGCTGATCTTCGCCGGCCCGGACGCCTACGTCAGCCCAAGCTTGTATCCGAGCAAGGCCGAACACGGCAAGGTCGTGCCGACCTGGAACTACATCGCCGTGCACGCCTACGGCCAGGCCGAGACCTTCAGCGATGGCGGCCGGTTGCTCGACATCGTCAGCACCCTCACCGACCGTCACGAGGCAGGCCGTGCCCAGCCGTGGTCGGTGGACGATGCGCCGGCCGATTACATCGACACCATGCTCAAGGCCATCGTCGGTTTTGCCATTCCCATCGACCGCCTCGAGGGCAAACGCAAGCTCAGCCAGAACCGCAGCGCCGAAGATATTGCCGGGGTGCGCGAAGGCCTTGCCGCCAGCCCCGACGCCAACGATCAAACCCTCGCCCGCCTGATGCGCTAAGGAAATCCGCATGACTCAGATCGACATTCGCCCGGTCAGCGCCAACGACCACGCCGCTTGGCTGCCGCTGTGGCAGGCGTACCTGCGCTTCTACAACACGGAACTGCCGGGCGCCGTCACCCAAAGCACCTGGCAGCGTTTTCTCGACCCGAATGAACCGACCCACGCCGCCCTCGCGTGGGCCGATGGCAAAGCGCTGGGCATGGTGCATTACATCTATCATCGCTCGAACTGGAGCATCGAAAACTCCTGTTATCTGCAGGATCTGCTGGTGGTGCCCGAGTCCCGTGGCACCGGTGTCGGTCGGCTGTTGATTGAGCATGTCTACGCTACCGCCAAAGCCGATGGTTGCTGCAAAGTCCACTGGCTGACCCACGAAACCAATGCAACGGCGATCCAGCTCTACGAGCGCATTGCCGAACGTCCGGGATTCATTCAGTTTCGTAAAGCCCTTTAAGGAGACGCGCACATGACCGCTTCACTCGCTGACTGGAAAGGCGTCCCCGCCCCCTCCGCCACCCTGCTCGAAGGCCGTTTCATCCGCCTGGAAAAGCTCGACCCGGCGCGCCATGCCGAGCAGCTTTACGCCGCCCTCGAAGGGCCGGGTGCTGATCCGAAGCTCTGGGATTACTTGCCTTACGGGCCGTTTCCCGAGCGCAGCGCGTTCAACGACTGGCTGAACAATCATGCGGCCAACAGCGACCCGTATTTCTTCAGCGTCATCGACCGCGCGACTGGTCAGGTGCAAGGCATCCTCAGCCTGATGTCGATCGTCCCGGCGCAGGGCCGCATCGAAATCGGCCACGTCACTTTCGGTGCGCCAATGCAACGCTCGCCGAAAAGCACCGAGGCGGTGTACCTGCTGGCCAAGTATTCGTTCGAGCTGGGTTACCGGCGCCTGGAATGGAAGTGCAACAACGGCAACGCCCGCTCCAAATACGCGGCCGAGCGTCTGGGCTTCAGCTTCGAAGGGGTGTTCCGCCAGCACATGGTGGTCAAGGGCCAGAACCGCGATACCGCGTGGTATTCGATTCTGGATTCGGAATGGCCAGCGATTGGTGCCGGGTTCGAGCGCTGGCTCAGCGATGAAAACCAGACGCCTGATGGCCAGGTGAAAGGCTTGGCCGAGTGCCGTAGCTGATCGTCACAAAGCACCTGTGGGAGCGAGCCTGCTCGCGAAGGCGCTGTGTCAGTCACTGAAATATTGACTGACCGACCGCTTTCGCGAGCAGGCTCGCTCCCACAATTGGCGGGGTTTTTCTTAACGACGCAGTTCTTGCGCCAGCACCGCAATGTGCTCCGGGCCGATCCCGCAGCAGCCACCCAGATGACTGGCGCCGCGCTGTTGCCAGTCCAGCGCCCAGTGCAGATACCCCGGCGGATCGAGATCGTCACGCAACGGGTCGAGCCCGTCGTTGGCCGTGGCTTCTTTCGGTTGCGGAGGAAACGCGTTGGCATAGGCGCCGATATTGATCGTGACGCCGAGACGCTCAAAGGTTGCGCGCGCCGCGTCGATGGCCGCGCCTATCACTTCAGGCTGACTGCAGTTGAACAGCAACGTTTCGACGCCCAGCTCAGCGGCCGCCGCAGCCGCTTCGGCTACCGGCTCACCGGAGCGCAGGCGCGGCACTTCATCGGTGTCTTCATCCTTGAGGGTGAACGACAGCCAGAACGGTTTGCCGTCCTTCGGCAACCCGGCGTGAATGGCGCGTGCCTCGATAATTGAACTCTGGGTTTCCGCCAGCCACAGATCAACATGCGGGGCCAGCCCCTTGACCAGCGGCGTCAGCAGCTCGGTCACGCGATCCGCTTCGAACAGATCCGGACGATACGAACCAAACAGCGGCGGCAACGAACCGGCAACACGCACTGGCTTGCCGGATGCCTGCACCGCCCGCCGCGCCAGTTCTCCCGCCAGTGCCGCAAGCGCCTGGCCTTCAGCAGCAAACCGCGCCTCGCCAATGTGAAACGGCACCACCGCGTAACTGTTGCTGGTGATTACGTCCGCGCCGTTGTTGATGTACGCGGCATGCACCGCCTCGACCGCCTGCGGCGCTTCACTCAGCGCCAGTGCCGACCACTCCGGTTGGCGAAACGGTGCGCCGGCGCGTTGCAACTCGCGGCCCATGCCGCCATCGAGAATGACCCTGTTCGCTGCGCCCATATGCTTTTCACTCATATGCTTATGAAAATAACTCACTATCAGAGTCGTTCTTATAACTATTTAATACGCACCACTCGGTTAATAACAACCTCTTTTTTCTACAGGGATCGACTGTGAAACTCCAACCGCTATTGGCCCTGGGCCTGACCATTCTGGCCTCCACCCAAGCCTTCGGCGGCGCGACGCTGGACCGCGTCGAGCAGAAAAAAGAACTGGTCGGCGTGCTCATGGAAAGCTATCCACCCTTCTCGTTTCTCAATGAGCAGAATCAACTCGACGGTTTCGATGTCGACGTTGCCAAAGCGGTGGCGGACAAGCTTGGCGTCAAACTGCGTCTGGAAACGCCGTCCTGGGACGTGATCGCCGCCGGCCGCTGGAGCGGGCGCTATGACATCTGCATCTGCTCGATGACCCCAAGCAAGGCCCGCGCAGAAGTGTTCGACTTCCCGGTCGAGTATTACGCTTCGCCAGCGGTGATCGTGGTCAACGCCAAGGACGATCGCATCCACAGCGCCAAAGATCTGAGCGGCAAAAAGGTCGGCCTGACCAGCGCCTCCAGCTACGAAAGCTACCTGAACAAGAATCTGGTCATCGAAGGCGCTGAGGATACGCAGTTGCAGTATCCGTTCGAGGACGTGCAGATTGCCCCGTATGACACCGACAACGTCGCCTTCCAGGATCTGGGCCTGGGCGCCGGCGTGCGCCTGGATGCGATCCTCACCAATCTGGTCACCGCGCAGCCGCGCCTGAACCAGGACCAGCG
>NZ_RAZO01000296.1:97359-113681 GCF_004307535.1 Pseudomonas sp. Sample_9 | reverse complement strand
GCCGGATTCTTCCTCAGCTTCGACCTGAAGTTCGCGATCATCCTCGACAAGCTGCCCAACCTCGTTGGCCTGAAGCTGGCGCCCAACGGCTTCCTGCAAGGCGCAACGCTGACCCTGTTTCTCTGCGCCTGCTCGATCATCGCCTCGTCGCTGCTCGGCTTCATCACCGCGCTGGCACGCCTGTCGAACAGCGCCGTGGCGTTTGGCATCGCCAGTTTCTACACCTCGTTCTTTCGTGGCACGCCACTGCTGATCCAGATCCTGCTGATCTACCTCGGCCTGCCGCAACTGGGCATCGTCCCCGGCGCCATCGTCGCCGGCATCATTGCCCTGTCGCTGAATTACGGCGCCTACCTGAGCGAAATCTTCCGCGCCGGCATCCTCGGCGTCGATCACGGCCAACGCGAAGCATCCCTGGCGCTTGGCCTGCGCGAAAGCGTGATCTTCTGGCGCATCACCCTGCCCCAGGCCATGCGCACAATCATTCCGCCGACCACCAACCAGTTCATCTCGATGCTCAAGGACTCGTCGCTGATCTCGGTGATGGGTGTCTGGGAAGTGATGTTTCTCGCCCAGTCCTACGGGCGCTCAAGCTATCGCTACATCGAGATGCTCACCACGGCGGCGATCATCTACTGGCTGATGTCGATCGGGCTGGAGCTGATTCAGGCAAGGATGGAGCGGCATTACGGCAAGGCGTATGTGCGGCGTGGCTGAAGGGTATTCAAACGGTGTCCCGGCGGATTCGCACAACGCCCATTTTCATGCCGAATGGGCGGAACACCGCGTTCAGCGACTTCAGTGTCTGATTGCCTTCGCCATGTTCGATATGCACCAGCGTGCGCACTGAAATCTTGCACATCTTCGCGAACTGAGTCTGATGCAGACCGGTGACTTCGACCCGTAAACGGCGCACGGCGTCACCGATTTCCAGAGTGCCTTCGGCCAGTGATTGCTGAATGCTTTCGATGAGCGCCGTGCGCTCGAGGACGGTCAGACTCATTGCAGGTCCCACTCTTTCAAACGTTGCTCGAGGTTTTTCAGGTGAACGCTCGGGTGATTCATGGTTCTGGCGGGCAAACCGCTGGCCGCAAGAATATCCGGCAGTGCGGCCAGACGGCGGGCATCCGCGCGCAGGCCTTCGAACAGCGCCGAGGCATCCAGCCCCGCCAACGAATCGTGCGGATCTGCGCTATCGGCCAATACGCGGCAGACACCTCGCCAATCGACATCTCCCGCCCGCTCCAACTCTCTTGGCCATTTGGTCGTACGAGTCACGCCTTCGTCATCCATGACCATCGGGGCGAGGTCATAAATCGGCGCGAGCTGGAAAGCGTTCTCTTGACGGATGATCGCCGTGTTACGACCGTGGTTATCGGAGTTTCCGAGGATTTTATTGATCAGGTCGCGACGCAGATAATCGGCGACGAGGCCGGGAATCTGGCTGGCCTGACCCGCTTTGCGCCAGAGCCCGGCGAGCATGCGGATCACTTCCAGATGATTCATGGCGCTGCCTGGCGTCGTCACTTCAGCCAGCGAATAAATCGATTCGACGGCAAAACGCGACACCGCCCCATCTTTCACTTGTCGATCAAAACGCCGCATCCACAAACTCGGTTTGTTCGCCTCTTCCAAGGCCAGGCCTTCTGCCGCGACCGTTTCGATGCCCAATGTCTGCAGCGCTTTGTAGTAATGGAATTCGCTGCGCAGGATGTCCTGGTCGGTCTGCCCTCCCCTGTTTCTGGCGAATTTCACGAACCAGTGCTGTCGCACTTCTTCATCGTCCAATACCGCATCGGGATACAGAAGCCCGGCGCTGTTCTCTGCCAGTAATAGCTTCGGAGCTTCACCACCTGCCCCCGTCGCGCCACCAATGGCCGCGCCCAGCTCGTAGGCATATTCAAGAAAGCGGTTGTCGCGGCTAATGACCTCCTCGCGCTTGAATCC
Source organism: Pseudomonas sp. Sample_9 (assembly GCF_004307535.1). Lineage (NCBI taxonomy): Bacteria > Pseudomonadati > Pseudomonadota > Gammaproteobacteria > Pseudomonadales > Pseudomonadaceae > Pseudomonas > Pseudomonas sp. Sample_9. Next base: position 111,734 of record NZ_RAZO01000296.1, on the reverse strand, counting down.
GATCGGCTTCCTCTCATCAACTGCTTCCGCCGATTCCTTTATTCGCATGTTGCCAATGGGAGCCGGTGTACTGCGACCCAGCAGAAACAGATCGGCGCTGATCTCGGCGGGTCTTTCCTGACCCAGGCGGGCGAGCAGAAACCGCTTGGCTGCGCCTGCCGGTGCGATGTCGTGGACAAAGGCTGGTGTCTTCGCGCGCCGACCTTCCCAATCCAGCGGATACAGGGCACTCACGGCTTGGGAAAAAGGCGACCCGATCAACTCAATGTTTTCCACCAGATAGTCCGCTTCATAGCCAAAACTGCAGCGGCTTTCGAAGCCTTTTTCCGGATCATCGAAGTCAAGAATCATCGCATCGTGCCATTGCCCGGCGGTGAAGATCTGGAGTGTCAGGTTATACATGTTGATTCCGTATGCATTTAAATGCAGCTCAACGAGAAAAAACTTTCAATACATGCAATATAGTGCATTCGCGGAGTTTCAGTTGGAGGATATCTGCAACAAAATGCAGTTCTATCTTAGCCATTGGCAAGGTGCGTGCAAAATAATGCAGGTAAGCGCCTGACCTCCTTCCGATAAGAATGCGCCAACAGTACCAAGCCGTAGGAAAAAGAACCGGCGATGCTGCGTAAAAGCTCTGTTTGCGAAATCCCGTGAGGATTTTCGACAGAACGATCCGACGTAGCCTGCACAGCATCAGGAACCGACCGACAGCGTTTTTTTCAAGGCAGCAATAGAGTTGAGCCTCTCATACAAGGAGGTTGAACTTGATGCCTGCCCTACACAAATACCGTCCCCATCACCTCGCTCTGGCGATCGCGCTGACGATCGGATCTGCCGAGGCGTCCATCGAACAGCAACCTGACGTCCAGGTTTCTGCAGAGATCAGCGAAGACAAAACCGCCAAGCCTCGAAAGAAGAAAACACCCGCGCCGAAAGCGGATCCTGATGACTTGTTTGCGATCAAGGAATTCATCGGCCCGCTGGAGCACACTTTTCCGTCGCCCGGGCAGGCCTCTGAAGCGCCTTCGGTCGATGCCATACGCGCGACGGTTGCGATCGAGGATTTCAGTCCGGCTTTTTATGAAGGGTTGGAGTTTCCGGAGTTCGTGGTGGAGGAAACCGGCGATGAGGAATTCGATCTCGTCGACCCGTTTGAACGCGACATGTTGGCGGTCACTACGCAGCGCTCTTTTGTCTCGAGCCCGCTCGAGAATGTCGGCGGCGTATCCCTGCAACTGGGCCATGGAGATGACTTGCTGGTGATCAATAAGGGCGCCCGTTGGGACGGTCTACTGGACGGCGGCGAAGGTGCGAACGGGCTGTTGTTCAATGCTGCGGAGGGCGGCGAGATCGGCAAAACACGCAATTTCTCGGCCATGCGAATCGCACGTGGGCAGTGGACCCTGCGTCACGCTTTCGAGGGTGATGCCGACGTCAAAGCGGACGCAGTGCTGCTCAACTACGCATCGATCAATGGTGTCGATGTCGACCCGGGAGCGGTGTTTGGCGGTTATGGACACGTGACGGGGCTGTATGTTGCAGGAACACTGCTTGCCAGCCAGCAACACGGCTCTCCCAATATCAAGGGCAATCTGACGCTCCATCAGGACGCGGTGTTTTCTTACGCCGTATCTGCCGACCGCGGATCAGATCCCGTGCATGTTCAGGGCACCGCTAGCCTGGGAGGTGCGCGTGTCGAGATTTACGGCGTACCGGGCGACTACGCTCGTATCAATGAGTACCGGCTGCTGTCTGCAAACGTCATTGATGGCGAGTTCGGAGAGGTCACCACCAATCTGGCCTACATGAAGCCCACGCTTTCCTATGAGCCAAACGCCGTGAAGCTGCACTACGTGCGCAACGCTGTAGGGTTCGAAGACCTGGCCCAAACGCGCAGTGGTCGTTCGATTGCGCAGAGCATGGATAATCGAGGGGCTTCCACTCGAGCTTTCGATATCGGCACCAACAGGGCCGTCGCCGCACTGCTGACCAGCGATAAAACCACCGCGCCCATCGCCCTCGATCAACTTGCCGCAGGCAGCAATGCCAACCTTGTCAAAGCCACTTTGAGCAGTGTCACGCCGGTCAGTGCGAGCATGCTCTCGGCGATGCGGCAACTGGACAAGCATTCCGGCTCGACCTACGGCTCGCGCGGTTCACCGCGTCAGGCCGCAGGCAACGAAGACTCTGGGCGGGTGTGGATTCAGGCGTTGGGCCTCGGCGGCAAGGTTGATCGCGACGCTGACGGTATCCTCCAACATGCCACGCAAGGTCTGGTAATGGGCGCTGACTGGCGACTCGACGAGCACTGGCATGTCGGCCTGCTCGGCGGTAAATCGCAGACCAAACTCGATGCCCGCCAGTACGACGGCGACCTCGACAGCTGGCACTTGGGCGCCTACGCTGTGCGCCAGCACGGTCCGCTGTCGTTGCGTCTCGGCGTCACCTACGCCAGCCATGACGGCAGCAGCACACGACGGGTCGCGTTCAAGGGTTTCAACGATCGCCTGAAGGGCAACTACGACGCCAATACTCAACAGGCATTCGTTGAAGCCGGGTTCGATTTGGGCCGGGATAGCGTAACCCTCGAGCCCTTCGCCAGCCTCGGCTACCAGCGTTATCAACGCGACAGCTACAACGAAAAGGGCGGCGATGCGGCACTGAAAGTCTTCGGGCAGACTCGCGACAACTTCAGCAGCACCTTTGGCCTGCGGCTTGCGCAGATCAATACGCTGGATAACGGCATGCATTTGACCCCGCGCTTGAGCGCAGGCTGGAAACATACCTTCGGCGAGGTCGACAGCGACACCCGCCAGCAACTGCGCAAGGGCGGCAAGCGCTTTGAAGTGACCGGCGCGGCGCTGGATCGGAACAGTCTGTCGCTGGATGCGGGGCTCGATCTTGGTCTTTCGGCGGTGCACACACTGGGCGTGGGCTTAACGGGTGAGCTGGGCAATGACAGCCGAACGTACGGCGTAGCGGGACAATGGCGCATGGCGTTCTGACGGGCTGAACACCACTCCTGTGGGAGCGAGCCTGCTCGCGAAAGCGGTGGAACACTCGAAGATGATGTTGGCTGACTCGACGCATTCGCGAGCAGGCTCGCTCCCACATGTGATCCCTGGCAATGACCTGACAAGGTCGAAAATCACAGGTAAAAAAAAGGGGAGCACATGCTCCCCCGAGGTTTAAAGCGTTGGATCGCGACTGTTATCTCAGCCTTCGATCTCGATGAGGATTTCGCCCGGGTTGACCCGGTCGCCCTTGGCCACATGAATCGCGGTGACCTTGCCGGCAATGGCGGCCTGGACTTCGGTTTCCATCTTCATCGCTTCGGTGATCAGTACCGCCTGGCCAGCCTTGACGCTGTCGCCCTCCTTGACCAGCACATCGACGATGTTGCCGGGCATGGTGGTGCTCACGTGGCCTGGTGCCGAGGCCTGTTTGCGTTTGCTGCTGCCGCCGCCAACGAATTCGTTGAGCGGTTCGAACACCACTTCTTCCGGCATGCCGTCGATGGACAGATAGAAGTGGCGCTTGCCTTCAGCCTTGACGCCGACACCGGTGATGTCGACGCGATAGGTTTCGCCGTGGACGTCGATGACGAACTCGGTCGGCACGCCTTCGCCGCCCGCCGAAGCAACGGCGCCCGCTTCCGGGATTGGCAACAGCACTTCCGGCGTGAGGGTGCCGGCGGCACGCTCCTCGAGGAACTTGCGGCCGATGTCCGGGAACATGGCGAAGGTCAGTACATCTTCTTCGGACTTGGCCAGTGCGCCGATATCGGCACGCAACTTGGTCATTTCCGGCTTGAGCAGATCGGCCGGGCGCACGTCGATGACGTCTTCGCTGCCGATCGCCTGACGCCGCAGTTTTTCATTGACCACGCCCGGTGCCTTGCCGTAGCCGCCCTGCAGATACAGCTTCACTTCGTTGGTGATGGTCTTGTAGCGTTCGCCGGCCAGTACGTTGAAAAATGCCTGGGTGCCGACGATTTGCGAGGTTGGGGTCACCAGCGGCGGGAAGCCGAGGTCTTCACGCACGCGCGGGATTTCTGCGAGCACTTCGCTCATGCGGTTCAGAGCGCCCTGCTCTTTCAACTGGTTGGCGAGGTTGGAAATCATCCCGCCCGGCACCTGGTTGACCTGCACACGGGTGTCGACGGCGGTGAATTCGCTTTCGAACTGGTGGTACTTCTTGCGCACGGCGTAGAAATACAGGCCGATTTCCTGGAGCAGTTCCAGATTCAGGCCGGTGTCGTACTCGGTGCCTTTGAGCGCGGCAACCATCGACTCGGTGCCCGGGTGGCTGGTGCCCGAGGCGAAGCTGGAGATTGCGGTGTCGATATGATCGGCACCGTTTTCGATCGCCTTGAGCTGGCACATGGCGGCCAGGCCAGCAGTATCGTGCGAGTGGATGAACACCGGCAGCGACTGCTCGGCTTTCAACGCGCGAACCAGTTCACCAGTGGCGTACGGGGTCAGCAGACCGGCCATATCCTTGATCGCCACCGAGTCGCAACCCATGGACTCCATTTGCTTGGCCTGGGTGACGAAAGCATCGATGGTGTGCACCGGACTGGTGGTATAGGCGATGGTGCCCTGTGCGTGTTTGCCGGCAGCCTTCACCGCTTCGATGGCCACGCGCAGGTTACGCACATCGTTCATCGCATCGAAAATGCGGAACACGTCGATGCCGTTCACCGCTGCTTTGGCGACGAAAGCTTTGACCACGTCGTCGCTGTAATGGCGATAGCCGAGCAGATTCTGCCCGCGCAGGAGCATTTGCAGACGGGTGTTGGGCAGTGCGGCGCGCAGTTGGCGCAGGCGCTCCCACGGGTCTTCCTTGAGGAACCGCACGCAGGCGTCGAACGTCGCGCCGCCCCAGCATTCCAGCGACCAGTAGCCGACCTTGTCGAGCTTGTCGCAGATCGGCAGCATGTCTTCGGTGCGCATGCGGGTGGCGAGCAGCGATTGGTGAGCGTCGCGCAGGATGGTGTCGGTAACGAAGATCTTCTTAGTCATTGGTATCTCCTCATAGCGGCAAGCTTCAAGCTACGAGCTGCAAGAAAAAGCCAATCTGCTTTTACTTGCCGCTTGCAGCTGAAAGCTCGCAGCTGCTTCATTCATAGGCCTGCGTGGGCGGCGATGGCGGCGGCGATGGCCAGGGCCAGCTCTTCGGGTTTGCGCTTGATCGAGTAGTTGGTCAGTTCCGGGTGGCTTTCAACGAAGCTGGTATTGAACTGGCCGCTACGGAATTCCGGGTTGCGCAGGATTTCCTGGTAGTAGGCGGCGGTGGTCTTCACGCCTTGCAGACGCATGTCGTCCAGCGCCCGCAGACCACGGTCCATCGCCTCTTCCCAAGTCAGCGCCCAAACCACCAGTTTCAGGCACATCGAGTCGTAGAACGGCGGAATGGTGTAGCCGGTGTAGATCGCCGTGTCGGTGCGCACGCCCGGGCCGCCGGGGGCGTAGTAACGGGTAATTTTGCCGAAGCTCGGCAGGAAGTTGTTCTTCGGGTCTTCGGCGTTGATACGGAACTGCAACGCAAAGCCACGGTGCTGGATGTCTTCCTGCTTTACCGAAAGTGGCAGGCCGGAAGCGATGCGAATCTGTTCGCGGACGATGTCGATGCCGGTGATTTCTTCGGTGATGGTGTGTTCCACCTGCACCCGCGTGTTCATTTCCATGAAGTACACCTCGCCCTCGGCGAGCAGGAACTCCACGGTGCCGGCATTCTCGTAACCCACTGCCTTGGCCGCACGCACCGACAGGTCGCCGATGTAGGCGCGTTGTTCCGGGGTCAGCTGCGGGCTGGGCGCGATCTCGATCAGCTTCTGGTTGCGGCGCTGGATCGAGCAGTCACGCTCGAACAGGTGCACGACGTTGCCGAAGCTGTCGCCAAGGATCTGCGCTTCGATGTGCTTGGGATTGACGATGCATTTTTCCAGGAACACTTCCGCCGAACCGAACGCCTTGGTGGCTTCGGAGATGACCCGGGGGAAGTTCTGTTCGAGTTCTTCGCGGCTGTTGCAGCGACGGATACCGCGACCGCCACCACCGGAGGTGGCCTTGAGCATTACCGGGTAACCGATGCGGTCGCCCTCAACCAAGGCTTCTTCGATGCCGGAGACGTTGCCCTCGGTGCCGGGTGTCACCGGTACGCCGGCCTTGATCATGCTGCGCCGCGCTTCGGTCTTGTCGCCCATGCGCCGGATGACTTCCGCCGACGGGCCGATGAATTTGATGCCGCGCTCAGCGCAGATTTCCGCCAGCTCGGCGTTTTCCGACAGGAAACCGTAGCCGGGGTGCAGCGCATCGCAGCCGGTTTCCACGGCCAGGTTCACCAGCTTGCGCGGGTTCAGGTAGCCGGCCAGTGGCTCGGCACCCACGCTGTGGGCCTCGTCCGCACGCTTCACATGCAAGGCATGGCGATCGGCGTCGGAGAAAATCGCAACCGAGCGAATGCCCATTTCGGCGCAGGCTCGTACGATGCGTACGGCAATCTCACCACGGTTGGCGATCAGGATCTTTTTTATCACTTGGAAATTCCCTTGAGCCGGTGGCACCACGACCTGCTGGAGCCAGGTCGACGCGTGACCAAATGTTTCAATTCAGTCGCAGGTCCACACTAGCGCTGCTGAGGGATTAACAAAAATGAATAAAAATTGGGTCATGCATAAGTAAACACTTATAGTCGGAACATCCGTGTTCCGTGAGAGCCTGAATAAAATGCGTAAGTCATTGATGCGTATGACATTGCGTCAGTTGCAGATCTTCAATGAGGTGTGTGATTTACGTTCCTACAGCCGCGCCGCCGAGGAAATGTCCCTCACACAACCGGCCGTGAGCCTACAGATTCGTCAGCTTGAAGAGCTGATCGGCCAGCCGCTGTTCGACTATGTCGGCAAAAAACTCTACATGACCGAGGCGGCCGAAGCCCTTCAACGTGCCAGTCGCGACATTTTCGGGCGCCTGGAAAACCTCGATATGCAACTGTCGGACATGCAGGGTTCGCTGCAGGGTCAGCTGAAACTGGCAGTGGAATCAAGCGCCAAATATTTCGTGCCGCATCTGTTTGCTGCGTTCAAGCGCCAGCATCCGGAAGTCAATTTGCAGCTGACCGTGGTCAACCGTGGCCAGGTCATCCGCCGCCTCTCGGACAACCGCGATGATCTGGTGATCATGTCGATGGTGCCGCAGGACATGGGCCTGGAATTTCTGCCGTTTCTCAACAATCCGATTGTCGCTGTGGCGCGTCCGGATCACCCGCTGGCGCACATGGGCCCGTTGCGCTTGCAGGATCTGGAGCCGTATACGCTGCTGATCCGCGAGCCGGGTTCTGGCACGCGTCTGGCCTGCGAGGAATACTTCAAGGAAAAGCGCGTGCATTTCACCCAGACCCAGGAAGTAGCGTCCGCCGAAGCCCAGCGCGAATGCGTGGTGGCGGGTCTGGGCCTGGCGCTGTTGACGCGCCACGCCCTGAACCTGGAGCTGGCGACCGGCGGCCTGGTCGAGCTGCCGGTCGAAGAGTTGCCGCTGCTGCGCAGCTGGTGCCTGGTGCAGGCCAAAGCCAAGCGGCTGTCACCGGTGGCGCACGCCTTCCTGGCGTTTATCCGCAGCGAGCGGGCGCAGATTATTGCGTTGGTTGAGCGTTTCGACGGGAAGCTGCGGGCGTCGCCTGCCAGTGAGTGATCTCGGGAAAATCGCCGATCTCGGCCTGAAGCTGGCGAAGTTCGAAGCGATCCTCGATGGCGCGGCGAAATTCCATGCGGCGCTGATCTTCCTGCTGACGACGGGTTTTCGCGGCGCTGTTGCGTTCTTCGTAGGGCTGAGCCATTTCGAGTCTCCCAGGGCGAGTACGGGAGTTTTACGATAGGCGTGGAGGATGACGGTTTGGCTGCGTCAGGGTTACAGACTGATGAAAATTTCAAATGTGCGGTGTTTGCAGGTGCGCCTTCGCGAGCAGGCTCGCTCCCACATTTTGATCTCCGGCAGACACAGAATTTGTGTTTACAGCAGAACTCTGTGGGAGCGAGCCTGCTCGCGAAGAGGTCGGCAGACCTTGGACTTAGTCGTCCAGCGCTTTCACGGCCTTGGGCGACAAGCGCAGACTGCGCAAGCTGCGCTTCACGCTCTTGAGGTGATTGACCAGGCTCGGCCCGCGCGCCATGGCTACGCCCATCGCCAGCACGTCGATCACCACCAGGTGGGCGATTCGCGAGGTCAGCGGCGTATAGATCTCGGTGTCTTCATGCACATCGATCGCCAGATTGACGGTCGACAGTTCGGCCAACGGCGTCTGGCTCGGGCACAGAGTGATCAACGACGCCCCGCTCTCGCGAACGAGGTTAGCGGTGATCAGCAAATCCTTGGAGCGCCCTGACTGGGAAATACAGATCGCCACATCGGTGGGCTTCAGCGTCACAGCCGACATCGCCTGCATGTGCGGATCGGAATATGCCGCCGCGGTCAGCAGCAAACGGAAGAACTTGTGCTGTGCATCCGCGGCCACCGCACCAGACGCACCGAAGCCGTAGAACTCGACACGCTGCGCCTGGGACATCAGCGTCACCGCGCGCTGCAGCTCCACCGGATCGAGCTTCTCGCGCACTTCCATCAAGGTGTGCAGCGTGGTGTCGAAAATCTTCAGGCTGTAGTCGGCGACGGAGTCGTCTTCGTGGATTGCGAACTGGCCGAAGCTGGCGCCGGCGGCCAGGCTTTGCGCCAGTTTCAGCTTGAGGTCCTGAAAGCCGGAACAACCGATCGCGCGGCAGAAACGCACGATGGTCGGCTCGCTGATGCCGACGCTGTGAGCCAGGTCGGCCATGGAACTGTGCATCACTGCCGCAGGGTCAAGCAGCACGTGGTCGGCGACCTTGAGCTCCGACTTGCGTAACAGGTGACGTGACTGGGCGATGTGTTGCAGCAGATTCAAGGGGCTGGACTCTTCTTGTGGGCAAGGATGTAGCAAGCTTGTAGTTATACTACATGAATGGGCATTTTGCCTGCTCAATGCGTAACTCGATGTCCCGGCGTCAGGCACGCTGAGGAGCATGTAGCCCTTACTGCGGATTTTTCTGATCACGCAAAAGCCCGGCCAGACAAGCAGCGTCTACCGGCCGGCTGATCAGATAACCCTGCACTTCGTCGCAGTGTTCGGCGCGCAGAAATGCCAGTTGATCCTCACGCTCGACACCCTCCGCCACTACTTTCAGCGCCAGTCCGTGGGCCATGGCGATGATCGCGCGAGTGATCGCCGCGTCCGCACTGCCCTCGCTCAAGCCGCGAATGAATGCCTGATCGATTTTCACGTAGTCCACCGGGATGCGCTTGAGATAACTCAACGAGGAATAACCGGTGCCGAAATCATCGATCGCCAATTTCACCCCCAGATCGCGCAACTGCTGGAACGTCGAAATGATGTGTTCGACGCTGTCGAGCAAATGGCTTTCGGTCAATTCGAGCTCAAGGCAGTGCGGCGCCAGCCCGGTTTCTTCCAGCACCTGCCGCACCAGACTGACCAGCTTGCCCTGGCGCAGCTGATGCACCGACAGGTTCACCGACACGCGGATCGGCGCCAGGCCCTGGCGCTGCCATTCGCACGCTTGCCAGCACGCCTGACGCAAAACGAATTCGCCGATCGGACCGATCAGACCGGTCTCTTCGGCCAGGCCAATGAAATCCGCAGGCGGCACCTGGCCCATGCTCGGATGATCCCAGCGCACCAGGGCTTCAGCGGCATTCAGGCGACCGGTTTGCAGGCACAGTTTCGGTTGGTAGAACACCGTCAGTTGCTGTTGTTCAATGGCTCGGCGCAAGTGGTTTTCCAGCTGCAAACGCTCGAGGGTGCTGGCCTGAAGGCTATCGGTGTAGAACTGGAAGTTGTTGCCGCCCAGATGCTTGGCATGTTGCATGGCCATGTTCGACTGGCTGACCAGCGCCGAGATTTCCCGCGCATTGTCGGGCAACAGACTGATGCCCATCGAAGCGCTGACTACCAATTCATGCCCGTCGACGCTCAGCGGCAAACGCAGCTTGGCCGACAGCCGCGTCGCTACCCGTGCCAGGCTCGACAGATTGCCGTAGGCATCGAACAGCACGGCAAACTCGTCACCGGACAAGCGCGCAATGGTGTCGGCTTCCGGCAAGGCATTGACCAGCCGCCGGGCCATTTTCTGCAGCAACTGATCTGCGACTTCATGGCCGAGGCTGTCATTGAGCAATTTGAAGCGATCGAGATTGATGTGCAGCAACGCCAGACTGCGGCGCCCGCCCTGGCGCACCCGCTGATGGGCTTCGTGCAGACGCTCGCGGAACAGTGAACGGTTCGCCAGACCCGTGAGCTCGTCGTAATGGGTCAGATAGCGCAGGCGTTCTTCCGAGGCCCGCCGCGCCGAGAGATCGGCGAAGAAGCCGACGATGTGGCTGACATTGCCACGATTGTCACGCACGGCATTGAGTTGCAGCCATTGCGGATACAGCTCGCCGTTCTTGCGCGTCTCCACCAGCTCGCCCTGCCAGCTCCCATGCTGCTCCAGCGCATGACGGATCGTCACGTAGTGACGACGGGCATCGCGGCTGCACGGCAACTCTACGACGTTGCGCCCGAGCATGTCGTCGATCTCGTAACCGGTAACCCGGCTGAACGCTTGGTTGATCGCAATCAGCGCGTAGTCCGGGTCGAGAATCACGATGCCTTCGCTGGCCGCTTCGAACACCGTCGCCGCCAGCCGCTGCTGTTCTTCGAGGCTTTTGCTGGCGCTGATATCGCGGCGGGTGCCGACCATGCGGATCACTCGGCCGCTGGCGCTGCGCTCCACGGCGCGGCCACGGTCCTCGATCCACACCCAGTGGCCATCGCCATGGCGCAGGCGATATTCGACCTGATAATCCTCGGTGCGCCCCTTCAGATGCTCGACCAGGGCGAACTTGAGTGACGGCACATCTTCAGGATGCAGTCGCGGCTTGAGGTCGCGCAGCAGCGCCGTGACGTATTCCGGGGCGAGGCCGAACAGTTCCTGAATCTGTGTGTGATGGACTTCGTCGGTCTGCAGGTTCCAGTCCCACAATCCGAGCTCACTGGCCTTGAGCGCCAGCGCCAGGCGCGCTTCGCTTTTGCTCAGGGCCTGATTGGCCGCGTCCAGTTCGCGGCTGCGCTGGGCCACGCGATCTTCGAGGTCGACCTGCGCTTCACGCAATTGCGCTTCGGCACAGCGGCGCTGTTCGATCTCTTTACCAAGCTCCTGATTGAGTTGTTCGCTGCGCGTTTGCGCTTGCTGCAAATGCTCGATCAGGTGCTGATTCTGGAAGCGCCGCAGCAATCCGCGGTCAATCAGCCGATTGACCTGCCACGCCACCACACTCAGCGAGCCGAGCAGGATCAAGCCCAGCCAGCCCCAGCCTCGTGCCTGATCGTCGCCGCCCCAGAACAGGTAGCCGATCGCTGGCAGCAGGCACGGCAAGGTAAACGAGAGGAACGCCGGCAGGCTCACCGCGTAGGCGACGCTGGCCGACAGCGTTGCCGCGCCGATCAGGCCGAACACCCAGGCTTGCTGCATGAAGTTGTCAGCGGGAACGAGCGCAATGCCGGCACCGGCGAGGGTCAGGCCGGTCATGGTCGAACCGAGCAGGAACATGCGGAACCAGATCGGCTGGGCCTGGCGATCGGGAATCGCCGAATCGAACGCGGCTACCTGAATCACCCGCAGCGCGACCAGCGACAGCAGCCACACCAGCCAGACGCTGACCACGAAGTAGCGCTGCGGGCTCCAGAGCAAAGCGGCGCAGACCAGACCATTGATCAACATGAACAGCGTGGGCAACAACGAGCCCTGATACAGCAGACGCGTGCGCTCCACCGCCATTTCGACGGCATAGTGCTTGCGGATCACCCGGGGGTCCATGGAGGGCCCCGACAGTTCGGCGCTGAGGATCATGGGCAACGTTCTTGTTCTTATAAGGAGGGCGTGCGCCCGAAACGTGGACGGAGCATACACAAGCCGATCCCGTTGCCAAACTGCTGCGGATCACAATTTCGGGTAAATTTTCCGCCGCTTGCGCACCGCTGCAACGCCTCAGGCGAGACGGGCCGAAGCCTGCAGCCAGTGACCGACCGGTCGTCATCGGCAGCACTTTCATCGGCTAATGCAACGCACGGTTTGCCCGGGCCTGCGGCGCACCCTAGAATGCCCCGATGCGCGATGATCTCTCCCTTCTGCTGAACTCCCTCAACGATGCCCAACGCCAGGCCGTAGCAGCCCCCGTTGGCCGTCAGTTGGTCCTGGCCGGCGCCGGTTCCGGTAAAACCCGAGTGCTGGTGCACCGTATCGCCTGGTTGATCCAGGTCGAAAACGCCTCGCCTCACTCCATCCTGTCGGTGACCTTCACCAACAAGGCCGCTGCCGAGATGCGCCATCGCATCGAGCAGTTGCTGGGCATCAACCCGGCCGGCATGTGGGTCGGCACCTTCCACGGCCTCGCGCACCGCTTGCTGCGGGCGCACTGGCAGGAAGCGGGCCTGAGCCAGACCTTCCAGATTCTCGACAGCGATGACCAGCAGCGTCTGGTCAAGCGGGTGATCCGCGAGCTGGGCCTGGACGAGCAGCGCTGGCCGGCGCGTCAGGCGCAGTGGTTCATCAACGGCCAGAAAGACGAAGGTCTGCGGCCGCAACACATTCAGGCCAGCGGCGACCTGTTCCTGGCCACCATGCGCGGCATCTACGAAGCCTACGAGGCAGCGTGCCTGCGGGCCGGCGTGATCGATTTCTCCGAACTGCTGCTGCGCGCCCTCGATCTGTGGCGCGATCACCCCGGCCTGCTGGCGCACTACCAAAAGCGCTTCCGGCATATTCTGGTCGACGAATTCCAGGACACCAACGCCGTGCAGTACGCCTGGTTGCGCCTGCTCGGCAAGGGCGGCGACAGCCTGATGGTGGTCGGCGACGACGACCAGTCGATTTACGGCTGGCGCGGGGCGAAGATCGAGAACATCCATCAGTACTCTTCCGACTTCCCGGACTCCGAGACGATTCGACTGGAGCAGAACTACCGCTCCACCGCCGGCATCCTCAAAGCCGCCAACGCGCTGATCGCCAACAACACCGGGCGTCTCGGTAAGGAGCTGTGGACCGACGGTGGCGACGGCGAAGCGATCAATCTGTACGCCGCGTTCAACGAGCACGACGAAGCGCGTTACGTGGTGGAAACCATCGAAAGCGCTTTGAAAACCGGTCTGGCCCGTAGCGATATCGCCATTCTGTACCGCTCCAACGCCCAGTCGCGGGTGCTCGAAGAAGCCCTGCTGCGCGAGCGCATCCCGTACCGCATCTATGGCGGGCAGCGCTTCTTCGAACGCGCAGAAATCAAGAACGCCATGGCCTACCTGCGCTTGCTTGAAGGTCGCGGCAACGATGCGGCGCTGGAACGGGTGATCAACGTGCCGGCCCGGGGCATCGGCGAGAAAACCGTCGAAGCGATTCGCGAACATGCGCGACACAGCGACGTGTCGATGTGGGAAGCGATGCGCCAGCTGGTGGCGAATAAAGGCCTGACCGGTCGCGCCGCGAGTGCGCTCGGTGCGTTTATCGAGCTGATCGAGAACCTCGCCGCCAAGTGCGCCGAGATGCCGCTGCACCTGATGACGCAAACCGTCATCGAGCAGTCCGGCCTGATCGCTTATCACGAAGCGGAAAAAGGTGAGAAAGGCCAGGCCCGGGTAGAAAACCTTGAGGAACTGGTCAGCGCCGCACGCAACTTCGAGAACACCGAAGAGGACGAAGAACTGACGCCACTGGCGGCGTTCCTCGGCCACGCATCGCTGGAGGCCGGCGACACTCAGGCCGACGAGCACGAAGACAGCGTGCAACTGATGACCCTGCACAGCGCCAAAGGTCTGGAATTTCCTTACGTGTTCCTGGTGGGCATGGAAGAAGGCCTGTTCCCGCACAAGATGAGCCTGGAAGAACCGGGGCGTCTTGAAGAAGAACGACGTCTGGCTTACGTCGGTATCACCCGGGCGATGCAGAATCTGGTCATGACCTATGCCGAAACCCGGCGCCTGTACGGCAGCGAAACCTACAACAAGGTGTCGCGTTTCGTCCGCGAAGTGCCGAAAGGCCTGATTCAGGAAGTGCGTCTGTCCAACAGCGTCAGCCGACCGTTCGGCGGCAACCAGTCGATGAGCGGCAGCAATCTGTTCAGCGGCAGCGAGATTCCGGAAACCGGTTTTGTGCTCGGTCAGGCCGTACGTCACTCGATCTTCGGCGAGGGCGTGATCCTCAACTTCGAAGGCTCCGGCGCCCAAGCCCGGGTGCAGGTGAACTTCAGCGAAGGCAGCAAGTGGCTGATGCTCGGCTATGCCAAGCTGGAAGC
>NZ_RAZO01000296.1:85291-97259 GCF_004307535.1 Pseudomonas sp. Sample_9 | reverse complement strand
TGAACTTCAGCGAAGGCAGCAAGTGGCTGATGCTCGGCTATGCCAAGCTGGAAGCCATCTGACGCCGGTTTGTTTTTTCTGTGGGAGCGAGCCTGCTCGCGAATGAAATCACCGCGGTTGATCTGATACACCGCGGTGCAGCTTTCGCGAGCAGGCTCGCTCCCACAGGGTTCGGTGTTCTGACCCACAATCCCTCTGAACCTATCGTCTTTTCCTACAGACAAAAGTACATCGGCTGATTGCCTCGCCAAGCTGAACGCGACCTGTCAGGCAAAAGCCCGAAACACTCTCTCGCTAGCCAGTAACACTTCAGCTGTGCAACATGGCGCGCGTGTCTCCACAAAACGGGAATACCCTTTATGAAACGTTTTCTTAGCATCGCCATGGCGTTGTGCATCGGCCTGACGATGAGCCTCGACGCCAACGCCAAGCGCTTTGGTGGTGGCAAAAGCGCCGGCGCTGCGCCGACGCACCAGACCAGCCAGATGGCTCCTTCTTCTCCTGGCGTGGGCGGCGCAGCAGCGACCGCTGGCGCTGCCGGTGCTGCGGGCGCCGCGGCCAAGGCCGGCGGTGCTTCGCGCTGGCTCGGCCCTCTGGCGGGCATCGCCGCCGGTGGCCTGCTCGCGTCGATGTTCATGGGCGACGGCTTCCAGGGCATGCAGATCTTCGACATCCTGATCATGGCCCTGATCGCGTTCGTGATCTTCCGCTTCATCGCCGCCCGTCGTCGCAAGCAGCAGGAGCAATTCGCTCCGGCCGGCGCGCCGATGCAGCGTGAAGTGTTCGAGCAGAAGCCTGCCGCCATGGGTTCGATCTTTGGTGGTTCGGCCGCTCCGGCTGCTGCCCGTCCGGTGATCAACGCACCGGCCTGGTTCAACGAAGAGCGCTTCCTTGAAGCCGCGCGTAGCCATTTCCAGTCGCTGCAGCAGCACTGGGACGCCAACGAAATGGACAAGATCGCCGAGTTCGTGACCCCGCAAATGCTTGAGTTCCTCAAGCGTGAGCGTGCGGATCTGGGCGACGGCTTCCAGTCGACCTACATCGACAACCTGCAGGTGCAACTGGACGGCGTCGACGATCGTGCCGACAAGACCATCGCCACCCTGACCTTCACCGGCGTGTCGAAAACCTCGCGTTTCGACCAGGGCGAAGTGTTCAGCGAAAGCTGGAACATGGAACGTCCGCAGGGCGACAACCAGCCTTGGCTGGTCGCCGGTATCCGCCAGAACGGCTGATCCCTGCTGCGCTTCACTTGCGGTAACAGAACCCCGGCCTCGGCCGGGGTTTTTCATTTCACGGTTGCATCTATGGCGAGCTACTGTATAAACCGGCCCATATAAACCGCGCCATTCAGCAAGAGGATCCCGGACGTGGAAGAAATCATCGAACAACTGCGCGAAGCCAACGAACCCGTGCCGGTTCCTTTGGAATTGCCTGACGAAGACCTGCTGGTGGAAATCGAAGAACAACTGTTCATCGACATTCCGTTCGTCTTCAAGGAATTTTTGCTGACCGTCAGCGATGTGGTCTATGGCAGCCTCGAGCCGGTGACCGTCACTGATCCGCAATCGCACACCTACCTGCCGGACGTGGCAGCCAATGCATGGGATGTGGGTGTTGATCGCAGCTTGATCCCGATCTGTCAGGACGGCGATGACTACTACTGTGTCGAAGAAGACGGCACCGTGGTGCTGTGGCAGGCCGAAGAAGAACTGATTGCCGAAGAAACCTGGGAATCGGTGTGGCACTGGGCGCGGGACGTCTGGCTGGAAAGCTGATCCGCCACACGCCCCGGCAGGTCAATGCCCCGACGACTCCTTGTGGTTGTCGAGGGTTTCCAGCAAGGCCACCTGCATCCGCGTATGCACGCGGATGAACCAGCGCCAGAGCAGCGCCGCTACGGCGGCCGCCACGACGGCGATCAGCACCAGCAGCTTGTTGGTCGGCAGGATACTGGCCGACAAGGCTGCCAACAGCAGGAAAATCACCAGCAGCGAGAGAATCGGGATCACTTCGGCGATCACCCGGCGCACTCGCTGCGTGTGACGCCCGGCCATCTCCGGCTTGACGCCCATTTCCGCCAGCAGCATAGACAGCGCCTTGAGCTTGCGATAAGCCGCAATCAGGAACGGTAGCGAGACCAGCAACGCCCCGCCCCAGATCAGTGCCTTCTGCCAGCTCGGATCGCTGATCCAGTCCTGCAGCCACAACGACATGCGCTCAGCGAAATATGCGCCGGCAAAGAAGATCGCAATCACCAGCGCCAGATTGACCCCGACCTGCAACAGGATCCGCCGGATCATCGACGCCAGTAGCGCGCCCTCACCTTGCGGCTGAATACTGCGCAACCATTCGCCATACATGCCGAGCACCCGCCCGAGCCGCTTGGGCACGACTGCCGAGAGCTTGATCGACAGCGGATCCGCCGCGCGAATCAGGTACGGCGTCAGCAGCGTGGTGATCACCGACACGGCCACGGCGACTGGATAGAGGAAGTTGCTGGTCACCTGCAAGGTCATGCCCAGCGCGGCGATGATGAAGGAAAATTCGCCGATCTGTGACAGACCCATGCCGACCCGCAGTGAGGTCCGTCCGTCGTTGCCAGCGATAAACGCACCGAGGCCGCAGGACAACATCTTGCCCAGCACCACGGCGACGGTGATCACCGCGATCGGCCAGGCATATTCAATGAGAATCAGCGGATCGAGCATCAGCCCGATGGCGACGAAAAAGATTGCGCTGAACAGATCGCGAACCGGCTCGACCAGCCGTTCGATTTTCAGCAATTGCCGCGACTCGGCCATGATCGCGCCGATCAGGAAAGCGCCCAGGACCATGCTGTATTCAAGCTTGACCACCAGCAGGCAGAAGCCGAAACACAGGCCGAGTACGGTGATCAACAGCATCTCGTTGCTTTCGAATTTCGCCACATAAGCCAACAGACGCGGCACCAACAGAATGCCGATGACCAGCGCGACGATCATGAACAGCGACAGCTTGCCGACCGTGGAAAACACTTCACCCGAACTCACCGTGCCGCTGACGGCGATGCTCGACAGCAGCGCGATGATGCCGATGCCAAGGATGTCCTCGACAATCAGCACACCGAAGATCAACTGCGCAAAGCGCTCGTTCTTCATCTTCAGATCGTTCAGCGCTTTGACGATGATGGTAGTTGAGGAGATCGCCAGAATCGCGCCGAGGAACAACGAATCCATGGTGTTCCAGTCGAACCAGCGGCCGATTTCGTAACCGATCCAGATCATCAGGATGATTTCGAGAAACGCGGCAATGAATGCCGTCGCCCCGACCTTGAACAGCTTGCGCAGACTGAACTCCAGGCCGAGGCAGAACATCAGGAAGATCACCCCGAGTTCGGCCAGGGTCTTGATGGTTTCTTCGTCGTGAATCAGGCCGAACGGCGGCGTATGCGGGCCGATGATGAAGCCGGCGACGATGTAGCCGAGCACCACCGGTTGCTTGAAACGATGAAACAGCACGGTTACCACGCCCGCGACCAGCATGATCACTGCCAGATCCTGAATAAAACTGATGGCATGCATGGCGTGGGCTCCTTGATGACGAGGCGCGCGGACAGACGTCAGACGTTCTGCGCGAGCAGGGTAAAAATCCGCTTTTAATGTAGGAATTGCCCTTGGGCAGGGCTTTTGCAGGTTAACACCGCGACTTCGCTCTGGAAGCCGGTGCAATATATGGAAACAGATCGCTACCGGCGTGACGGCGGCCCGCCGCGCGGCGTCCCGATAACGGTGCTTTTCGAAAAGCCACCAGGTGCCCACAGAGGCGCTTCCTGCAATCAGCCTTGATCCGTGAGAACGTTATGGAACCCGGAAACGCCCAGCTGTCGATGACGGTACTGATGACCCCCGACATGGCCAACTTCTCTGGCAATGTCCACGGCGGCACCCTGCTCAAATACCTCGACGAAGTGGCCTACGCCTGCGCCAGCCGTTATGCCGGGCGCTACGTGGTAACCCTGTCGGTGGATCAGGTGATTTTCCGTGAGCCGATTCATGTCGGCGAACTGGTGACGTTCCTGGCCTCGGTCAACTACACCGGCAACACGTCGATGGAAGTTGGCATCAAAGTGGTCACCGAAAACATCCGCGAACGCTCGGTGCGCCACACCAACAGCTGTTTCTTCACCATGGTCGCGGTGGATGATCAGCGCAAACCGGCCGCCGTGCCGCCGCTGCAACCGCAGAACAGCGAAGACAAGCGCCGCTTCATGCAGGCGCAGCAGCGTCGGCAGATTCGCCAGGAGCTGGAGAAGCGTTATCAGGAGATCAAGGGCGACGCCTGATCAGCCTTGATTGATTGCTTTCGCGAGCAGGCTCGCTCCCACATCTGGAATGCATTCTTCCTGTGGGAGCGAGCCTGCTCGCGAATAAAGACGACCCGGTCTCAGAGACTGATCGCTGTAGCCTCGAACTTCACCCGCGGATGCGCAATGCGATCCTGCGCCCGCACCAGTTGCAGCTCGTAACTGGCGCACGCCTGGGTTTCCAGCAACACCTCATGCACTGCCGCTGCGGTGAATTCGAACGCTGCCAGCAGGCTGTCGCCCAGCAACACCCGCGCCAGGAACAGACCGGATGTCAGATCGCCGACGCCCACCGGCTGACGCGGAAACGCCAGCAACGGACGGCGCAGATGCCAA
The DNA here is from genome assembly GCF_004307535.1 of Pseudomonas sp. Sample_9. NCBI lineage: Bacteria > Pseudomonadati > Pseudomonadota > Gammaproteobacteria > Pseudomonadales > Pseudomonadaceae > Pseudomonas > Pseudomonas sp. Sample_9. The sequence goes on along the minus strand of NZ_RAZO01000296.1, from coordinate 92,578 downwards.
CTGCCCTCGGCGGTTACCAGCAGCATCTCGAAGCCATCCGCCGGTTTGCCCGGATAATCCAGATGCTTGACCAGTACCGCTTTCGGTCCGCGCGCCAGCAGCGCCCGTGCCATCGCCAGGCAATCGAACAGCGACTGCGGCTTGCGCCCGGAAAAACTGTCCAGCTCCAACTGGTTCGGGCACATGATGTCCGCCACGGCCGCGGCCTCATCAAGGAGGAAATCGCTGACCTCGGTGGGCACGCTGCAACCCTTCTCCGGATGGCCCATCACCGGATCACACAGATACAGCATCTTCGGATTGACCGCTTTGATCCGCGCCACACCGCTGAGAATCGCCCGCCCCTGCGCGGCGCTGCCGAGGTAGCCGGACAGCACCGCGTCGCAGTTGCCCAGCTCGCCAATTGCGGCGATGCCTTCGATCAGCTCGGGAATCTGCTGCGGCGCCAGCACTTCACCGGCCCACTGACCATACTGGGTGTGGTTGGAGAACTGCACGGTGTTGAGCGGCCAGACATTGACCCCGACGCGCTGCATCGGAAAAACCGCAGCGCTGTTGCCGGCGTGGCCAAACACCACGTGGGACTGGATGGCGAGCAGATGAGGCGTACGTTTCATTCGGGTCATTCCGTAAAACGATTGAAATTCAAGCCGCGCAGTATGCGACGAAACACAGCCTGTACGACAGACCGGCGAGACAGTTAAGCTGACGCCATCATTTGGAGTTCGATGTAGATGCTGACCCTGGAAAACATCTTCGTGCTGATGCTGTTCGCCGCCGCTGGCGCCTGGCTATGGCACAACCACGGCTTGCGCGAGCGCGCGCTGGAGCGGGTCAAACAGCATTGCACCAACGTCGGCGTGGAGCTGCTGGACGGTAACGTCGCGCTGAAAAAGATCGGTCTGATCAGGGATGCCAACGGTCGCCGACGACTGGCGCGGGTCTACAACTTCGAGTTCACCGTGACTGGCGAAAGCCGCCACAACGGCACCGTCACCCAGTTCGGCGCGCACAGTGCGCAGATTGAGCTGGCACCCTACCCGGCGCCGTTCGACGACACGCCGCCGGTGGTCGAAGTGCACAAGCCTCGCGCCGAAGTCATCGAGCTGAGCCAGTGGCGCCAGGAACATACCAAATGGAAGCCTTGAAACGCCACAACACCGGCGCGTACATCCACGTCCTGTAGGAGCCGCCGAAGGCTGCGATCTTTTGCTTCCTAAAGCTTGCGGCAAGCAGCGAGGCCCTCCTGAAGCACTTCAACTTCCTCAAGACCACTGAAAATCAGCTCGATCCGCGAATCTTTTCGCCATTCACTTACCTGCCATTCCAGCTCGGCATTTTCCAGTGCATTGGCCGACATCCAGCCATTCGCGCTGTGGATAACCAGTTTCGCGCGCTTCCAGTTCATACCGCTCAGCCAATCGGCGATGCGTCCTTGATCAAATACCTGCCCCGGATGCCAGCGCCAACCGATGCTCCACCCACCCTCCTGTAACTGGCTCAGGCAAATCGGTTCGGCCGGATCGCTCCAGACCGCTGGCAGCTGTGCCAATCCAGTGGGCAGCGGCAGATGCCCTGCGCCTTCGTTCGCTTTTGCTTTTGCTTTCAGCCCCGGAAGCTCGCTCAGAGGCAGTTGCGCTTGCTGCGTCCAGATCAGCCTGACGGGCGGCAACTGGCTGGCGATTTTCTCTCGAACCGCTTCATCGAGATCTTCGGCCTTGTTCAACAACAGCAAACCCGCGCTGGCCAACGCTTGCTGCTGAGCGTCCGGCAGGGTTCTACCCGCGTGCAGTGCCTGAGCGTCCAGAACCAGCACACAGGGCTGAACCGCCAGCACGCCCAGCCACGGCGCCTCGTTCAATTGCTTGAGCAACTGCGCCGGATGGCCCAGCCCGGATGGCTCGATAAACAGTCGATCCGGCCTGGCCTTGCGCAGCAAGCGGCCGAGGCCGATCTGGAATGGCGCGCCATTGACGCAACACAGGCAGCCCCCGGCCACCTCACCCAGTGCGATACCATCGTCGTCGCGAGAGAGCAACGCGGCGTCCAGACCAATCTGGCCGAACTCGTTGATCAGCACCGCCCAGCGTTCGTCCGCAGGCCGTTGCGCCAGCAACTGACGAATCAGGCTGGTCTTGCCGGCGCCCAACGGGCCGGCGATGACGTGGGTCGGAATGTTCTGCAACATGGTGGGCACTTTTCTGCGGACTGTTATTGAGGAGATCGAAGATGCGCTGGTCGGGATGGTCGTTGCTGTTGGCGCTGCTGTCGAGTGAAGCGTGGGCCCAGGCCTGCGTGGTGCACACGCAGGGCGAACGGCTCGACGTCAAAGTCTGTCAGCAGAACAGGACGATTCCGCAAAAATTGTTCAATGACGGCTTCTGCCAACCGACGCTGGCCGGGCAGAAGGTCGAGGTGCAATACGTCGACCAGTGCCCGAGCGGCGCTTTCGGCGTGTGCAGCAACGCGCAAGTCGCCAATATGCCCTATCGCCAGGATATCCACTATTACGGCGTGGCCACTGATGCGGCGTATCTCAAGCCGTATTGCGAAAGCCAGAGCCAGGGCGCCTGGCGCAAACCCTGATGTGTCAGCCGAGCCAGTCGAGGGTCAGCAGCAGACGGCGCTCACAGGGCGCCGGTTGCGGCGAACGATGGATCAGGCCGAAGCCTTCATTGCCGTGCCATTTTTCGCCTTTGAGCAACGCGACGTCGCCGCTGTTGAGCTGGCGAATCGACGCTGCACCTTGCGGTTCGGCATTGGCCTGGCCAAGTTGCAGGCGATCCATCGCGCCCTCCTCAAGCCATTGGCTGCCGATGCCAGCGTAAGTTGTGATCAAGCGCACCGGCACGTGATCGACGTGGAAGCGCGGACACATGGCCTTGTCCAGCACACGCAAACGCACGCCGATACGCCGCGCACCGAGCAGGCAGGCGAAGGCACTGATCAGCCATTTGAGATCGCTCATGAAACCTTCGAAACCCTGCAGATCACGCAGCCCTGCAGCCAGACCGGCGAGATCCGGTTCGGCATCTTCGTCGGGCAATTCCAGACACAGCGACTCGGCCAAGGGCTCGTTGAGTGACAGCACCAATTGCGCAAAATCGGCAATGTGCACGGGCAGCTGACGTTGCCAGACGGCGAGATTGGTCTGGTCTTCCAGGATTCGCGTCAATGTTTCCGGTGTCAGCCCCTGGTGCTGATGACGGGTAAGAAGCGGCTGATCTTTGAGTGCGAGCATCAGGCGGCCTCTTCTTGCCAAGGGCCGAATGGATCAGGCAGCAAGCACCAGCCTTCTGTGCCCGTTGCCATTTCTTCGTCGGTCAGGAGACAGGCATCCAGCTCGGCTGAGAGCTGTAGGAAATCGATGTTCTGACCGATGAACACCAGTTCCTGGCGGCAATCTCCTACGCTCGGAATCCAATTTCCCATGATCGCCTGGACGCTTTCCTGATCCTGCGGCCATTGATTCTTCGGCACGAAACGCCACCAGCGACCGGCAAAGCCATGCCGCATCAAGCCACCAGCCTGCGACCAGCTACCGGCATCGGTGGGTTTGCTGGCCAGCCAGAAGAAGCCTTTGGAGCGCAGCAGCTTGCCGTTCAGCCAAGGCCGATCGATGAAGCTGAAGAAGCGTTGCGGGTGAAATGGCCGGCGCGCGCGGTAGGCCGTCGAGGCGATGCCATATTCCTGTGTCTCCGGGACGTGCTCACCGCGCAGTTCCTGTAGCCATCCGGGCGCTTGTGCGGCCTGTTCGAAATCGAAACGACCGGTGTTGAGGATTTTCTCCAGGGGGATTTCGCCCATCACCATTGGAATGATTTCAGCTTGGGCATTGAGGCGCTTGAGGATGGCGGTGAGTTCTTCACGCTCGTGCTGGCTGATCAGGTCGATTTTGCTGATCAGCAGGACGTCGGCGAACTCGATCTGCTCGATCAACAGATCGGTGATGGAGCGCTCGTCTTCTTCACCGAGAATCTCGCCGCGAGAGGCAAGACTTTCGGCCGCCTGGTAATCGAGCAGGAAATTCACACCGTCGACCACGGTGACCATGGTATCGAGGCGAGCAATGTCGGCGAGGCTTTGTCCCTGTTCATCGCGGAAGGTGAAGGTTTCAGCGACCGGAAGCGGTTCGGAAATGCCGGTGGATTCGATCAGCAGGTAATCGAAACGATCCTCGCGAGCGAGTTTGCTGACTTCTTCCAGTAAATCTTCACGTAACGTACAGCAGATACAGCCATTGCTCATTTCGATGAGTTTTTCCTCAGCGCGGTTCAGGCTGACATCGCGCTGGACTTCACTGCCATCGATGTTGATCTCGCTCATATCGTTGACGATCAGCGCAACGCGCAAGCCGTCTCGGTTACGTAGTACGTAATTCAAAAGTGTACTTTTTCCCGCGCCGAGAAATCCTGAAAGTACGGTGACGGGCAATTTGGCTGACATTGGATAATCCTCATAACCGGCAGCCGATTTGCGCTTTGAGGTGCGCTTGGCGTGTTGCGCTTCATTTAACCGGGTCAAAGAAGGCATACGATTGTGATCGGCAGCTCAGGCTGGTTGCGATTTATGTTATAGTATAACAACTTGATTTTGCCAGTCCGGCAGAGGAGATTTCGCAAATTGCTGCACCACCGATCGTGGAAACTCGCAATGAACAAGGGGTTGAAATACCTGCTTTTGAGCTTTGCTATGTCGCTGGCCGGCCAAGCCCAAGCGCATATGCCGGGGCCAGCGCACTGCACACGCAGCGCTAACCTGCTGGCTTGCGTGGACGCCGACGGCAATGCCTATAGCGTCAATACGGTAGGCACCACGCTTTACCTGCGCGGATTCGAGAAGGACGGCCATCGCTATTGGGCGCAGACCAACAGCCGCTTCGGCCAATTAACCTTTTTTAGCGGCATTGCCTCCGATGGCGAGGCTTGGGTTGGCTATACCCGCCGTGTCGGCTGGACAACCATCAACCGCTTCTCCAGCTCGGGCGGTAGCAGCGCAAGGTTCACCTGCAGCCGGATGACGGGCTGCTAGTGAAAACCTTTTCATGAAAAAAGCGTCGCTGAATGGATTGTTATAATGTAACGTTAAAAGAGATCAACACGACGGTCTCACTATGAATGCTCTAAGACTTCCAGATATAGCCGCCCAATCTGCACGCTTTGCACTACCCCTCGACTGGGTAGGCATGCGTGGAATTGCTCTACCCGTTGTGCTTGAAGGCCAACGCCTCAGCGCCAGAGTCGACGCTGGCGTGAGTCTCGATGATGGTGAAGCGCGCGGGATTCACATGTCGCGCTTGTATTTGGCACTCGAAGCCCTCGAACAGCAGCCCCTTTCTACCGCGCTGCTGCATCAGGTAATCAAGTGTTTTCTGACAAGCCATCAAGGCCTATCCGCCTGCGCGTATCTGAGCATTCACACTCACTTGTTGCTGAAACGACCCGCGTTGGTCAGCCCCTTGGCCGGCTGGAAATCCTATCCGACGTCCATTTCAGCGAGCCTGAAACAGCAAATGTTCCACGTGGAACTAAAAGTCGAGGTGCCTTATTCCTCGACATGCCCGTGCTCCGCAGCCTTGGCGCGGCAATTGATCCAGCAGCAGTTCGTCGACGATTTCGCCAACAAGGCTCTGCAACACGCAGATGTTTTGGCATGGCTTGGCTCAACCAAAGGGATCGTAGCCACTCCGCACAGCCAGCGCAGCTATGCGCAACTGCACCTGCATCTCGACAATTTCATCGACGAGCTACCGCTGACCGCGATCATCAATGACGCTGAAGCAGCCCTCGGCACCGCCGTGCAGACCGCAGTAAAGCGACCCGACGAGCAAGCATTCGCTCTCGCCAATGGGCAGAACCTGATGTTCTGTGAAGACTCCGCGCGCCGCCTCAACCTGGCACTGCAACGCACACCCGGCATCAACCAATTCCACATCCGCGTGATCCATGCCGAAAGCCTGCATGCCCATGACGCCGTCGCCGAAAGCAGCTGGCGACGGGAGCAACAATGATCCGCTGCCAATCCTTGGTCTGGGGCGCACCCGGCCAACCGCTGACGACGCCTCTGAGTCTTGAGTTCGAAAGCGCCAGCCTGACCGCAATCATCGGCGCCAACGGCTGCGGCAAAAGCAGTCTGCTGAAAGTCATCGCCGGTTTGCAGAAGCCCTTGGCCGGCAAGGTGGAAATGGCTGTTCCACGCCAAAGCGGCATTTCCTTTCTGCCGCAACAGCAACATTTGGATCGGCAGTTTCCAATCAGCCTCGAAGAGCTCATCGCCGCAGGTTTCTGGGGCCGTCGGCTCTCGACACAGCTGCGCACGCAGCGACTGAAAAACGCATTGGAAGACTGGCATTTGAGTGGACTCGAACAGCGTCCGTTGATGGCCCTGTCCGGCGGTGAGCTACAACGTGCCCTGCTCGCGCGACTGAGCCTCGCTGACGCCCCGGTGCTGTTGCTCGATGAACCGCACGCTGCACTCGACGAACTCGGCCAGCAATTGCTCTGGCAACACATTCACCACTGGCATGCCGAGGGCCGGACACTGGTCGTGGTCTGCCACGACCTGGCGGCTGTCCGCCAACACATTCCGAATACCCTGCTGATCAAAAACGGCCACTGCGTGTACGGAACCAGCAAAGAACTGATCCAGCCGACACCGCACATGCAGGTCGCCTGATGCTCGCCACTGTCAGCCATTTCTGGCAGCCGTTCAGCGAATTTGTGTTCATGCGCCGCGCCCTACTCGGTGGCTTGGTGCTGGCGTGCAGCACGGCGCCCTTGGGTGTTTTTCTGATTCTCAGACGTATGAGCTTGATCGGTGACGCCGTCGCCCACGGCATCCTTCCGGGCGCTGCATTGGGATTCTGGTTTGCCGGTTTGAGTCTTCCCGCACTCACCCTCGGTGGCTTGGGAGCCGGTCTGAGCATGGCCGGACTTGCAGCCTGGATAACCCGGCGTACGGGTTTGCGCGAGGACGCCAGTCTCGCCGCGATCTATCCGATTTCACTCGCCAGCGGCGTGCTGATTCTCGGTATTGCCGGCAAACGCCTCGACCTTTTGCATTTGCTGTTCGGCTCAGCGTTGGCCGTAGACGGGCCAACACTGACCGGCATGCTTTGGGTCTCGGCCATCAGCCTCATGGCCATGGCCGCGATCTACAAACCCCTGCTGTTGGACACACTCGACCCGCTGTTCTTGCGCACGGTCAGTCGCCTCGGGCCGCTGGCTCATGGGGTGTTCCTGACTCTGGTCGTGCTGAATCTGGTGATCGGCTTTCAGGCCATCGGCG
>NZ_RAZO01000296.1:78893-85191 GCF_004307535.1 Pseudomonas sp. Sample_9 | reverse complement strand
GTGTTCCTGACTCTGGTCGTGCTGAATCTGGTGATCGGCTTTCAGGCCATCGGCGCACTGATGGTAGTCGGGCTGATGATGCTTCCGGCTGCCGCGTCGAGATTCTGGAGTCGCCGTCTGCCAATACTGATTGCCGTCGCCGCCGTCATGGGCTGCGTGTCTGTGTGGCTCGGCTTGCTGCTGTCGTTCTACTACTCGCTGCCCAGCGGCCCGGCCATCGTGCTGGTCGCGGGGGTCGGCTATCTGCTGTCGGTGGTGTTGGGACCGGTTCACGGTTTGCTGCGCCGCCCGCCTTTGCTCACATCCCAATGAGGTGTTTCCCGATGCGCGCTCTACTCGTGCTGTTCAGCCTGATGCTGTCGATGTCATTGTCGGCCGCCGAAAAACTGCCGGTGGTCACCAGCTTCAGCATCCTCGCCGACATGGTTCATCAGGTCGGCGGCGAGCACGTGCAGATCACCAACATGGTCGGTGCGGATGCCGATGCGCACACCTACGAGCCGACCCCTGACGACGCCAAGGCGTTGCTCAAAGCCAAAGTGATCATCAAGAACGGCCTCGGTTTCGAACCTTGGCTGGATCGCCTGGTGACCAGCACCGACAGCAAGGCAACGGTGATCAGTGCCAGTCGCGGGGTGATTCCACGTTCGCTCGATGAAGATGGCGAAACCGTTCCGGATCCGCACGCCTGGCACAATCTGGCGAACGCCGAGTTATACGTCGCCAACATTACCAAGGCGCTGATCGCCGCCGACCCGGGCAACAAGGCTGACTACGAGCGCAACAGCCAGACCTACCTCAAGCAGATCTATGCCCTGCTCGCCGAAGCCAAAAACAAACTCGGCGCGCTGCCGCCGGGCAATCGCAAGATCGTCACCAGCCACGATGCCTTTGGCTATCTGGGTCAGGCTTATGGCATCGACTTTATCGCGCCACAGGGTTTATCCACCGAACGCGAACCCTCCGCCGCCGAAGTCGCTGCGCTGATCACGCAGATTCGCCAGGCCAAGGTCAAAGCGGTGTTCATGGAAAACATCAAGGACGCGCGGCTGCTCAAGCAGATCGCGGATGAAAGCGGTGCGCACATCGGCGGCACGCTGTATTCGGATGCACTGGCGGCGAGCGGACCAGCGAGCACCTTTACCGGGCTGTTCGAATACAACCTCAATACGCTGTACAAGGCGTTGAGTCAGCCATGACTTGAGGTGCACTTCCGATCTATTCGCGAGCAGGCTCGCTCCCACAGTTGGAATGGGTTCCAACTGTGGGCGTCGCAGAGGGTTTAAGCGCGGGGTTTTACCGTGCCGCAATCCTGACCCAGCCACACCGCACGGGTTTCCAGGCTGCCCTTCTGGTTGATGCCGATGGCGTTGAAGGTGCCATTGGCAACGGTGGTGAATTCACGGTCACTGAGGAATGTCGCTACGCCGGTGCCTTGGGCTTTAGGGCAGCTGAAGCGGAATTTCCACTGGTTGCCGGTGCGTTCGGTGATCTGCTGTTTGCAGCCCGATTGCGGGTCGGCCAGCGGGATGTCGTTGGTCGCAACCTGCTGCGGCGTCAGGCAGGCGCGGATGCCTTTGCCGCCGATGTTGATGCCGTTCTTCTCCAGCGCCGCGCGCTGCTGCGGGGTGATCTGGCCTTGAATCTGGCCAAGGATCGATTGCACATCCATGGCCTGATCATCGACCTTTAGATTGCTCGAAGACATTTCCCACAACCCCGGCTGCAGCATTTGCGCCTGCGCAACCACCGGTAATGCCAAACCCAGGCCCAGCGCCAAACCCAGCAGACGAACGTTCATCGAGTAACTCCTGATCAGTTGTGGCCGTTAGACGCCGGCCGATTGCGTCGGTTCATGCACCGATTAAATAGAGACATTCGCGGCAGAACATGGTCTGTTAAGCATTGCATCTCGCGGAGCAAGGCTGCCCCATGGATTTTTTCGGACCGCACATTTTCGGTTACCTGATCGCCCTTTTGCACACACTCGGTTCGATCGCTGCAATCCATGCGGTGCTCACCGTACGCACCGCGCAAGGCTCGATCGCTTGGGCATTGTCGCTGATCTTCATTCCCTACCTCACGCTTATTCCATATCTGGTATTTGGTCGCAGCACCTTCGATGGCTACATCAAGGCCCGGCGCCAGGCCAACGAGCAGATGCGCCTGGCCATCTCCGAATTGAACTGGCGCCCGTGGGTGGAAGAAGCCCTCGCCGCTCGCGCTTCGAGTGCCTATGCCTCACTGCGCGCGATGCCGAAACTGGGGCGCATGCCGTGCCTGGCGAACAACGAGGTGCAACTGCTGGTGAACGGCACCGCGACTTTCGATGCGATTTTTCAGGCGATCGAACAAGCGAAGGAAGCCGTGCTGATCCAATTCTTCATCATTCACGACGATCGGCTCGGCCAGCGCTTGCGTGATTTGCTTTTGCAGAAAGCCGCTGAAGGCGTATCCATCCATTTGCTCTACGACCGTATCGGCAGCCATGCCCTGCCCCATCATTACGTGCAAGCGCTGCGTGATGCCGGCGTCGAGGTCAAAGCCTTTGCCACACGCAGCGGCTGGCTCAACCGCTTTCAGGTCAACTTCCGTAACCACCGTAAAATCGTCGTGGTCGATGGCGTGGTCGGGTTTGTCGGCGGGCATAACGTCGGCGATGAATACATGGGTGAGAAGCCACCATTGGCGCCGTGGCGTGACACCCACGTCAAAGTCCGCGGGCCGGTGGTGGCCTGCATGCAGGAATCGTTCGCCGAAGATTGGTTCTGGGCTGCTCGTACTTTGCCGCCGTTGATCCTTCCGGATACATACCCGGAGGATGGCGTGCTTTGCCAATTGCTCGCCAGCGGCCCGGCGGATGCCTACGAAACCTGCTCGCTGTTTTTCGTCGAAGCCATTCACGCAGCAACGCAACGCGTATGGATTACCAGCCCTTACTTCGTCCCGGACGAAGCAGTGTTCGCGGCATTGAGGCTGGCAGTTTTGCGTGGTGTTGATGTGCGCCTGCTGTTGCCGTCGCGGCCAGATCATCGCATCGTCTATGCCGCCTCAAGCCTGTATGCCTTCGAGGCGGTGCGTGCCGGGGTGCGGGTGTTCCGCTATCGACCGGGTTTTCTGCATCAGAAAGTGGTATTGATCGACAGCGAAATCAGCGCCATCGGCAGCGCCAATCTGGACAATCGCTCGTTCCGCCTGAATTTCGAAGTGATGTTGCTGACCGTCGACAGCGAGTTCGCAGCCGCCGTGGAACAAATGCTCAATGACGATTTCGCCCTGGCCGATGAAGTGGCCAAAGAAGAAAGCCGGGAGATCCACCGCCTGCAACAGGTCGGCATGCGGATCGCCCGGCTGATTTCGCCGATACTCTAAGCGCCCCGTTTCAGGGGTGGTAGATATCGTCGCGGGTCCAGGGCAGTTCGTGGCTGCCATCCGGATGCGCTTTCACGGCGAGGATCTGATGCAGGTTGATCCAGCCCCGCGCAAAGGCATACGCGCAACCGGCCAGATACAGACGCCAGATACGCAGTGCTTGCTCAGGCACCAGTTTCGCCGCAGCTTCGAGGTTATCCTCCAGTCGCTCGCTCCAGTGATCGAGCGTGCGCGCGTAATGCAGGCGCAAGCTTTCGACATCGACGATTTCCAACCCGGCTTCACTGATCTCGGCTGAGATCATCGCCAGATGCGGTAGCTCGCCGTTGGGGAACACGTATTTTTCTATGAAGTCGCCAGCGCCTCGTCCAACCGGGCGGCCATCGGTGTGTTTGGCGGTGATGCCGTGGTTCATCACCAGGCCGCCCTCCTTCACCGCGCCAAACAGCGTTGCGCAATACTCGGCGAGATTGGCATGACCAACGTGTTCGAACATGCCGACGCTGACAACCTTGTCGAAGCGGCCGTCCTGCGGCAGATCGCGATAGTCGAGCAATTGCAGTTCGACCTGATCTTCCAGACCTTCGGCCTTGACCCGCTCCTGCGCCAGCGCCAACTGTTCCTTGCTGAGGGTGATGCCGAACACCTTCACGCCGAACTCTCGTGCTGCAAACCGCGCCAGACCACCCCAACCACAACCGACGTCCAGCAGATATTCGCCCGGCTGCAAGCGCAGCTTGCGGCACAGATGGCGGAATTTGGCTTGCTGCGCCTGTTCGAGGGTCTCGCTGCCGGTTTCGAAATACGCGCAGGAATACACCATGTCGCTGTCCAGCCAGAGCTGGTAGAACGCGTTCGACAGGTCGTAGTGGTAGGAAATGGCTTTGGCGTCGGTGTCCTTGTCGTGATGCGCACGCACCGGCTGACTGCCTTCGTCCTCGTCGAGCAGCGCACTGCTCAACTCATCGCAGACCCGGATGACTTCGCTGATCGAGCCCTCAAGCTCCAGCTTGCCTTCGACGAATGCCGCACCCAGCGCATCCAGGCTTGGGTGGGTGAACTGAGTGACCATCTGCGGGTCCTTGACCACGATGGTGACGCTGGGCGTCGGCCCCAGATTGAACTCGTGGCCGTCCCAGAGTCGCAGGCGAAGCGGTAACTGCAGATTCTGTAAGGCCGGTGGAAGTTGCGCGAGCATGGAAAATCCCCCCTTGTTTCAGACGTCTGATCTGAGGGTAGACCAACCTGGAAAAATAGCAGGCTATCGATTCGATCGGCCTTGTTTATCGTGATCGGCACATCGGCTGAACGCCACAGACGACGCGCCTTACGATAGATGACTGCCTGCGCACTCGGCGGTTCGATGAATTTTCTTTCATTTAGCGTGAGCGTCGAGCCTGAGCAATGGCTCCTGAAAGCGCAGCAAACGTCCGGCGTTGCCCAATACCAACAAGGTACTCAGGTTATGCAGCAGCGCTGCAATCATCGCCCCGGCGGCGCCAAGCCAACCGAAAGCCGCGAAGACCACGATCGCCAGCGTCCAGCCGAGGCCGATAATCACGTTGACCTGCAAAGTACGCCGACACTGACGACTCAAGCGCACGCAGGTACCGAGGCGACGCAGATCGCTGCCGATCAACACGATGTCCGCCGACGCCAGGGCAATGTCGGCGCCGCCAGCGCCCATCGCCACGCCGACCACGCCGGCCTTGAGCGCGAGCGAATCGTTGATGCCGTCGCCTACCACCATCGGGCGGAAGCCGTGGTCGATTTCCTTGAGCACGCGATTAAGTTTGTCCTCCGGGAGCGCTTGCGCCTGGACTTCGTTCAGCCCGACTTCCTGCGCCAGGGTTCGGGCCACACTGTGGCGATCCCCCGTCAGCAACAGTTGGCGCCCCAGCCCCAGTTCGCGCAATTCGTTCAAGGCGAAGCGCGCTTCCGGTTTGATGCTGTCTGCCAGCAGCAGCCAGGCGAGGAATTCACCGTTTAAAGCCAGGCCGGCAATCGGGCCATCATGTTCAGGAACAAGGGTGGTTGTGATACCCAGTTGCGTGAACAACTCTGGACGACCGAGCGCAGCTTCGCCCTTCTCTGTCGTCGCCACTACGCCCAGGCCTTGGCGCTCATGGATGTTGGTCAGAGGCCAATACGCTTCCTGATCAACCAGCCCAGCGAGTGCCCGGCTCACCGGATGACTGCTTGCCGCGCCAAGACTGGCGGCCAGTGTCTGCACTTCGGCGGTTTCCGCATTCAGGCTGTCGATCGACTGCAAACGCAAGGTGCCGTACGTCAGCGTGCCGGTCTTGTCGACCACCAGCGAGGTCAGATCGGCGAGTTCTTCGAGGAACGCCGAGCTGCGAATCAGAATCCCGTGACGCGCGGCGACGGCGACACCGGCAATCGCCGTGGCCGGCGCCGACAGCACCAGCGCACACGGACACGCCGCCACCAATACCGCGAGCATTGCTTGCGCATCATGGGTGACGAACCAGGTTACCGCCGCCAGCAACAAGACCAGCACCATGTAGCTGCCGGCATAGCGTTCGAGCAATCGCGTAATCGGCGGTTTCGAGCGCTCGGCGTTTTGCATCAGCGCGATGACTTTGCCCAAGGTGGATTCGTCACCGGTACGGGTGACTTCGACGCGCAGCAATCCATCGAGGTTGATCGCGCCGCCGAACACCAGCATGCCGACGCCCGCTTCCACCGGTACCGACTCACCGGTAATCGACGCCGTATCGAGACTCGCCTGGCCGGACAATACCCGACCGTCCGCCGGCACCCGATCACCGGCCCGCACCTCGACAACATCGCCAGCGCTGAGCGTGCCGTTGTCCACTTCGATGATCGAACCGTCTGCTTGCAGCTTGCGCGCATGGCTGCGGGTCAACTGGCCAAGCGCATTGATCGCTTCCTGGGAGCCGAT
>NZ_RAZO01000296.1:67659-78793 GCF_004307535.1 Pseudomonas sp. Sample_9 | reverse complement strand
GCGCATGGCTGCGGGTCAACTGGCCAAGCGCATTGATCGCTTCCTGGGAGCCGATGACGCTGCGCTCCTCGAGCACATGGCCGAAGATCATGATGATAGGCAACAACGCGGCGGTGAGCAGATCGCCGGTCGCCCACGCACCGAGCATGGCCAGCGCGATCAACTGATCGGTGATGCCGTGCAGGCTCGGATAACGCAGGCTGTACCACGCCGAACGGATCACCGGGACCGCCACCAGCAACGAGGCGAAACCGAGCAGCAATTGGCTGACCCCGGTTTGCTCCGGAAGTATCCAGCGCCAGAGCAAGCCCAGACCCAGCAGTCCGAGCGCAAGCATCGCCAGGGTCAACTGGCGCGCGGCACGGCGTTGTTCGGCCGAGGACAACAAACCTGGAGCAGCGGTGTTCGCCATCATTGAGTGGCTCCTTGGATGATCAACCGGGAATCGTCCTTCGGGTTGACGGTGGTGACCGACCCGGCCTGACCGAGAATTTTCGGCAGGCGTTCGCGATACAGACGCAGGAGCATTTGCGGGTCGGCAGACTTGGCCAGACTCGTGACGGTTGCGGTATCGGCCGAGGCTTTTGCAAGACGCTCGCCTGCCTGCGCGTGAGCCACTTGCAGGGTGCGGTCACCCTGTTCGTTGGCAGCTTGAGTGAGTTTTTCCGCCTCGGTACGCGCATTGGCCACCGCCTTATCGGCTTGCTGACTGGCGGTCAGAACCGCGTTGAAGGCACTGACCGCCGGCTCCGGCAGACTTGATTGCACATCCACCCGCGACACCTCGATGCCGATGCCTTGCCCGCTTGCCTTCAGTTCAGCGAGTCGCGCGTTGATGCCTTGCACCAGATCACCGCGCAATCGCTCACGACGCTCGGCCGCCTGATTGTCGGCGCCGATCAGTTCCGGACGCGCGACCAGAATGGTGTCGAGATCGCGCGCGGCAGTCAGCGCTACAGCGCTGCGCGTCACCAACCGATCAAGTGCCGGCAGCACATGCTCGCCTTGCAATACGAATTCGTAGGGATCGGAGACTTGGTAAAACACTCGCACGTCCAGTTGCACTACACCGGCGTCACCGGTCAATAAATAACCAGATCCGGCGAGTGCATCGCTCAACGGAGTGGCGAAAGACGCCACCCGATCAGCCTTCAGAGCTTCGTCACTGCGCAACGGATTTTCCACCCGACGCTCGATCACCCGGTCCGCCGCCGGCAATAGAACTACCTGCTCAAAAGGTTGCGGCCAAGCCCATAACAGTCCAGCACTCTGAACGCGATCCAGCGCGCCGAAGTGCAGCACCACGGCGCGGTTCTGTGGATCGATCTGCCGCACATTGGAGAACGCCCATGCCAGCGCCGCCAACACGGTGATCGCATACAGAGAGATGAATGTAAGACGTCCCGCCTGAATCCACGGACTGTTCAACGCATGTGTTCCACGTGGAACTTCTTTATTCATGGCTGCGATCCGGGCTTGCTGTCGAGGTTCGGCGGGCCATCGACGAGCACGCGGAACGGCGCGGCATCGGTGCGCAGAATCAGTTTGGTTTCCGGCGTGACGATGGTGCCGAGGGTATCGAGCGAGCGCAGCAGGTTGTACAGCTGCGGCGAACTGGCGTAGGCGCGACCATAAATCTGCGCAGCCTCGACCCGTGACTGTGCTTCGATATCGGCGGCTCTCACCGTCGCATCGGCCTGGACGATCCGCGCATCGCGCTCGGCGGCGGAGCGGATTTGCGCCGCCTCGCGTTTGCCAACAGCCGTGCGTTCGGTAGCAATGGTTTCACGCTCGGCGCGCATGCGGTCGACCGTGGCGCTGAGCGTGACCGAGGGCAAAGTCAGCCGCTCGATACCGACCTGCACCACGCGCACGCCATAAGTAGCAAGCAACTGTTGATCGATCTGCTGACGCAACTGCGCTTCAAAACCAGCGATGCGCACTTGTTTGGCATCAGTGTTGACCAGATTGGCCAGGTCGAAACTGCTGGCCGTGGTCTCCAGTGCCGAGCCGACAAAAGTGCGAATCTGCCGCGCCGCTTCGTCCGGCTGATTCTGCACGGCACGCATGAAACGCTGCACGTGTTCAGGATCACCCTGCACCTGCCACGCGACGTAGGCCTGAACGATGATGCGCAAACCGTCCTTGGTGCCGACGTCCTGCAAACCACTTGAGGTGGTACGTAGACGCAGGTCCACCGGGATTGCCGCTTCGAACGGTGCCGGCCAGCGCCAGCTCAAACCGGGATCAAGCAATACCCGCGAAGGATTACCGAAACGGGTGATGACCGTGGCTTCACCGGAGCGCACTTGCACCAGACTTGCGGCGGCAATGGCAAACGCCACCAGCAACGCAGCCCAGCCCATACGCCGCCATGGAAATGGCCCGGCCTCTTGCGGATCGCCGTGATGGTGATGATGACCATGATGGTGATGCCCGCCGTGGCCGTGGTCGTGGCCGCTGTGGTCGTGAACGTCATGAACAGGCGACTGGCTCAATGGGTGGCTCCTGGTTGAGCGGTGGTACGGGCGGGCGACGGATCAGCCGGCAACGTAAAAGTTCGCAGATCGATGGTTGGCGCATGCGCACTGCCGCCGAGTCGACGGTCGAGCACCAGCAACCTGGCCTTACTCAAGCCCTGACTGAGCTGGCTGAGATATTGCTCCAGCACGAAGGCTTGGCCGGCACTGGCGAAGGCTTTCTGTTCGGCGCTGAATTTCAGGTCGGCGGCTTGCGCGGCGGCATTGATCTCCCGTGCGTTTGCCGTTGCCCGGTCGCGCGCCGTGCTCGCCTGCAACTGCGCTTCATTACTGGCCTGCGCAGCCGCCCCGCGTTCGCGAGCGATCAACGCCTGCGCGCCGATCTGCGCCGCTTGCACACTGTGATAGGCATTCGCCGCGCCGGCCGGTGGATGAATCGCTTCGACAACTGTGGCGAGGATTTCCACGCCACTGTTCAATGTGTTCAGATCATTTTGCACTGCGCGACCGATTTCCTCAGCCAGCCCTGCCCTGTCATCGCCGAGCAGACCGTCGAGGGTGCGCGAGGCAAAATCGTGAACCAGGATGCGGCTGGCGGTGCTGCGAATCAGCGTCGGTACATCAGCGCTGTTGTAGGTCGCGGCAAGTGCCGCTTCGTCGTTCAAACCGATGCGATAAACGAAGCGCACGTCCATGTTGACAATTTGCAGGCCCTGTTGCGCGCCGCGGCGGCTGGCGATGACCTGGGATTTGTCGTTGACGTGGCTGGCGTCCCACAAACGGTTGGCGGTCAGCGGCGCCGGGCCTTCAGCTGAATCGGACTGCATAGCGACTGGCTTATCGCCGACGCTGGTTGCCAGTTCGTGGACTACGCCGTTCTCAACGCTCAGCACACGCCCCAACGGCCAAGGTAATCCGACGTGCAAACCTGGGCCGAAAACCTGTTTCGGTTTACCGAAGCGCTCGTAGATGCCGCGACCTTGCAGGGAAATTTCATGTACGCCGGTCAGCAGCCAACCGCTCAGTGCCACCACTGCCAACACGGGTAACAAAGCCCGGCGCATGTAACTGAACGCCCAGATCTGGCGCAGATCGATGCCGAACCGATTGTGCATTTCATGCTGCAACGCCAGCCACGGCTGCGGCGGCCAGCGCAGCATATCGGCGATAAAACTGCGCGCCAGCAGGGTCGGTTCCAGTTGCTCACGCCGCGGGCTGAAGACAGACAGTAACGCGCGCAACAGCAGTTCGACGGCAACCAACATTGGCAGGACTGCGCTGAGCACCGCCACGCGTACCGGCCAGACTGCGTTTTCGCTGGCAAACAACAGACACAGCGCACCGATCAACAGGGTGATGATCACCACCCGGGTCAGTTGCGCCAGCGTAGCCGCTTCCGGCCATTGCGCCGGCGGTTCCTGCGCCAGGTGCCGCTCCAGCACCAGCAGGGCAAACGCCAGCAACAACGCCAATGCTGCACCGATGCTCGCCGACAGCCCCAAGGCCGCCGCAGGCAACGTGAGATTCCACACCTGCTCAATACCAAGCAGAACCAGCAACGCCCAGCCGCCGAGCCACAACGTCGGCGCGCCGATGTGCCCCAGCAGATGGCGGCTCTGCTGACTCAATCGCTCCAGCAGCCTTTCGTACCAGCCCTCGGCTGCGGCGCCCTCCTCCACGACGGTCGATTGCGAAGCGGGCGGATGCATCACCCGCGCGCGCCACTGCGTCACCCACCAGGCCGATTGCAGACCGGCGACCAGCACCAGCAACGCCGCGCTCTGATTGACCAACAACGGCAACCACAGGGATTGCGGCACAAACAGGCCGACAAAAAACGCCAGCACCCAGCCCGACGCGGCCACTGCGCCGAGTCCATACGCCAACCGACGCAATTTGCGTGACTGCGCGGCTGCCTGCTGAAAGCGCGGCAGCCCGGTGACTGGCGTGGCGTCCAACTCAAGATCGACTTGCATAACACCCCGGCGAAATAGTCTTAGCGTTACGATATAACAGAGACTGTGAAATATTCGTACACAATTGCCTTTATTCAAAGTCGCCGCAGCTGTCGCTTGCCTGAAGCCTTGACCGAAATGTCCGACAACGCTCATATTACGCACGTAATTTTTATCGCGACTAATCTTGGCTATCCCCCATAGAGCAATCTGGAGCAAGCGCATGAGCAACTATGACGTGGTGATTCTGGGCGGCGGCCCCGGCGGTTATAACGCAGCGATCCGCGCGGGCCAGCTCGGGCTCAAGGCCGCTTGCGTCGAAGGACGTGCGACCCTCGGCGGCACCTGCCTGAACGTTGGTTGCATGCCGTCCAAGGCCTTGTTGCACGCCTCAGAGCTGTACGCCGCTGCGGTGGGTAAGGAGTTCGCCAATCTCGGCATCGAGGTCGAACCGAAGCTGAACCTTGCGCAGATGATGAAGCAGAAGGACGAAAGCGTCGCCGGCCTGACCAAGGGCATCGAGTTTCTGTTTCGCAAGAACAAGGTCGACTGGATCAAGGGTTGGGGTCACATCGACGGCCCGGGCAAAGTGACGGTGACCGACGCTCAAGGCAACAAGAGCGAGCTCAGCGCCAAGGACATCATCATCGCCACCGGTTCCGAGCCCACTCCCCTGCCCGGCGTCGAGATCGACAACCAGCGCATCCTCGATTCCACCGGCGCGCTGTCATTGAGTGAAGTACCCAAACATCTGGTGGTCATTGGTGCCGGGGTGATCGGCCTGGAGCTGGGTTCGGTGTGGCGGCGACTCGGCGCGCAGGTCACCGTGGTCGAATACCTTGATCGTATCTGCCCCGGCGTCGATGGCGAGGCCGGCAAGACCTTGCAGCGCGCGCTGAGCAAGCAAGGCATCGCCTTCAAACTGAGCTCGAAGGTCACCAGTGCCACCAGCTCCGCCACAGGCGTGCAGCTTAGCGTCGAGCCTGCCGCCGGTGGCACGGCTGAGCTGATCGAAGCCGACTATGTGTTGGTAGCCATCGGGCGCCGGCCGTACACCCAGGGCTTGGGGCTGGAGAACGTCGGCCTGAGTACCGACAAACGCGGCATGCTCGCCAACAAACAGCATCGCACCGAAGCCGCCGGGGTCTGGGTGATCGGCGACGTCACGTCCGGGCCGATGCTCGCGCACAAGGCAGAAGACGAGGCCATGGCCTGCGTCGAGCAGATCCAGGGCAAGGCCGGCGAGGTCAATTACGCGCTGATCCCCAACGTCATCTACACCCAGCCGGAGCTGGCCAGCGTCGGCCAGACCGAAGAACAGCTCAAGGCCGAGGGCCGCGCCTACAAGGTCGGCAAGTTTCCCTTCACCGCCAACAGCCGGGCGAAGATCAATCACGAGACAGAAGGCTTTGCCAAAGTCCTCGCCGACGAGCGCACGGACGAAGTGCTTGGCGTGCACCTGGTCGGGCCGAGCGTGAGCGAGATGATCGGCGAATTCTGTGTGGCGATGGAGTTCAGCGCCTCGGCCGAGGACATTGCCCTGACCTGCCATCCGCACCCGACGCGTTCGGAAGCGTTGCGTCAGGCGGCGATGAATGTCGAGGGAATGGCGACGCAGATGTAGGTTCAAACCTTGCCGCCGTCTTCGCGAGCAGGCTCGCTCCCACTTTGGAATGCGTTCCCCCGTGGGAGCGAGCCTGCTCGCGAATGGCGCCACCCGGTCTACAGCGGCAGATGGCCTAACGGCAACGCCCCCGGCGCTTTCACCGTGTGGATGGCAAAGTTGCTGCGAATATCGCTCACACCCGGAAGCTTGAGCAGATGGCCGCTGACAAAGCGGTCATAAGCGCGCAAGTCAGGCACCACTACCTGCAACAAAAAGTCCGATTCGCCGGACACCAGAAACGCTGAGACCACCTCAGGCAGCGCAGTAACAGCGGCATAAAAAGCCTCGGCGCGTTCTTCGTTGTGCCGCTCGACCTTGACCCCGACAAACACCGTCAGCCCCAGCCCGACTTCATCGCGATCCAGATTGGCCTGGTAGCCTCGGATCACCCCCGCCTCTTCCAGCATGCGCACCCGGCGCAGACACGGCGAAGCCGACAGGCCGATTTCTTCCGCCAGCTCGACATTGCTCAGGCGCCCGTTGCGTTGCAGCGCGGCGAGGATCTTGCGGTCATAGGCGTCGAGTTTCATCTTTGGCAGATCCCGATAGTTACAGGCTGTAAAGCCAGCAGGTTATGCCAAAACTGCCACGGTTTGAAGCCGACTACGCAAGCACCTGCCCTGCTCTCTCGCTCTAGACTGGCCCGAGCAAATCGACATCAAAAAGGGGTGTGATGTGGCAAGTCTGTGGCTGTTTATCCTGACGCTGGCTGTGGTTCTGCTACTGCCGGGACCGGACATGATCCTGCTGTTGCAAACCGGTGCGCGGCAAGGTCGAGCTGCGGCGCTGGCCACCGCGCTGGGCCTGGCCATCGCCCGCGCCTGCCACGTGGCACTGGCGGCATTGGGGCTGGCGGCGTTGTTCAAAACCGCGCCGTGGACATTCGATGTGGTACGCATCGCTGGCGCGGCCTATCTGTTGTGGATCGGTATCCAGTGTTTTCGCAACTCGCTGGTGCCGAGCCTGCAAACCCACGAGCAGGCACCCGCCCACGGCCAGTGGCGCGATGCGATCCGGCGCGGTTTGCTGACCAACCTGCTCAATCCCAAGGCGTTGCTGTTCTGCTCGGTGCTGTTGCCACAGTTTATCGTCAGCGGCGGCGCGCCGGTGCTGACACAGTTCGCCGTGCTCGGCCTGGTGCTGGTCTGCATCGGCCTGCTGTTCGACAGTGTTGTCGCCATGACCGGCGCGGCACTGGGCCGTTGGCTGCAACACAGTCCAACCGCCCAGCGCGTTCAGCAATGGCTGTTCGGCAGCCTGTTGATTGGCTTCGCCGTACGCCTGAGCTTCATTCAACAGGCCTAGCCTTTGCGCACCTTGCGCTGACGGCGGGTGATCAGCAGTAACGCAGCAACAGCGACCAGGATGACCGCGCCGATCTGCACCGGCCACTTGTACGGCCGCAGCGTTTCACGCACGGCATCGGTCACCTGGGTGACGTAGCGCTTGTCGGCATTCTCAAAATCCGGATACGGGCATTGATGGCCAAAGTCCGCCGCCCACGTTACGTAAGGGCCTTCCTTGACGTAGCGCTGATACAGCGCACTCTGGTCTTCAAGGCTGCTGTTCCAGCCGGCGGCGTTGCACAACACGGCGGCAAATGCCTGACTGGTGTGCGGCAGGTTATCGGCGGCGCGACCGGCCAGTGCCGTGGCGACAAAACGATAGTGATAACGCTGATCCGGTTGCGCGGCGCTGGCCTGCTGGCGCTGCACTTCCGCCGCTGAAATCAGCGGGCCGACATCCAGCTTCGTGCTCTCCAGCGTGTAGTTGCCGCCGAAGGTGGCGTAATCAGGGGCCATCTCATAACCGAGGATGTCCATGCCCCAATCACGAGCCGTCCACGCGGCATTGTACAAGGCACTGGCGCGTTTGCTCGGCCACCACGCCGACTCGGCCTTGAGCCGTTGCTCGCCATACAGCCGGGCCTTGTGCTGAAGATCGTCACTGGCGAAATAAGCGACCGCTTCCTCGTAACGCCCCTCACGCAGCAGGCGCCGACCGAGCAGATTGCGCAGATTGGCGGCCACCGACAGCGGCACATAGTTGTCGCGCTCCTGCTGCGTCAACGGCGGCGGCGCCGGCACGTTCTCATCGACGTACTGCTTGAGCTCATCGACCGTCAGCACCCGCTCGGCAACGGTGGCGGCATCGAACCAGTAAAGGCTGTTGCTGCGATACAGCTGCACGAACGCTTGCAGGTATTCGCCGCGTTGCAGCGCCAGGATCGCGCTTTCGCCCTCGACCCGGCATTTTGGCTGCACCGTTTCAAACGCCCAGTCCGGCGTGCGGCGATAACCCCAGTCTTCATTCTGCGGAAAGGCCTGGGCGGCTTTGGCGTAGGCGGCGGCAGCAGCAGTCGTGTCGCCGTCACGCACCGCCAGTTTTGCCCGCAGCCACCAGGCCAGCCCGCCGTCCCCGGCATTCTCAAGAAACGCCTTGGCGGACGCGTAGTCGCCCTGTTGATAACTCATCGCCGCCAGTCGATCGGCATTGTCGAGGCTGCCACGGGTGCTGTTTTGCAGGAGTGTGACGAGTTTCTTTTCATTCGGCGGCTGCTCACCAAATGACCAGCCCTGACGGCTGACCAGCGATGCCGTGACCAGTTGCTGCACTGCTGGCTGCTGCAGCAGTTTGGCCAACTGAGATTCCGGCAATTCGGCCAGTTCGTTCATCAGTTGCTTGAGCGAGGTGTAACCGACGGCCGAACCGTGCAGGTTCTGTGCTTCGTACAATTCGATGGCGCCGCTCCAGTCGCCCGCGCTGCGCAACACCCGCGCCTCCTCACCAAGGCTGGCAACGCCCAGTTCCAGCGGATCGCTGAAGCCGTCGATGCTCAGTTGCCGGGCCTGACGAAAGGCATCCCGCGCCTGCTCCAGCGCTTCGATGCGGTCGTGCGCCTCACTGCTCATGGCAAAAGCGATGCGCCCCAGGGAATACGCAGCCCAGGTGCTGCGCAACGGACGCTGCTCTGCCGGCAGCGCCAGCACCTTGTTGAAATACTCCGTGGCCAATTGATGATCGCCGGTGGCAAAGGCCACCGCGCCGGCGACGTACAAACGGATTTCCGCCGGCAGACCGGCGCCCTGCTCCTCGGCCTGACGTGCATCGCTGAGCCCGCGCAGTTGCTTGATCACAGCGTATTGCTCGGCGCTCAGGCCAACCTGCTCAGCCTGTTCCCGCGCGAGCTGAGCCGCGTTGTCTTCGGCATAATCGTTGGGGTTGTGGGTCGCCGCAGTAACGTTTTTCAGCCCGGCAATGGTTTTACCGAGGCGACTGACTTCGAAGCTGAAACTGCCTTCGGGCAAATCGGCCAAGGTCTGCGCGCGATTGTCGAGCAGGCGCATCGGAAAGTCCGGGCCGCAGGCCAGCGCCGAACCCAGCGGCAGGCTGAGGCTCAGGCAAAGCAGATGGCGGGGCCAGTTACGGGTCAACATGCGAACCTCCTTGATCAATATGTGCACAACGCGCCCAACCGACAGCGCGCTGTCCGCCCGCCGGCAAGCGACCGTCACGCAGGCGGGTGAAGGTAAGCAGATTGGCACTTTGTTGCAACGAGTAACCGGCGAGCGCATCGGCGCCTGCACAATCCCGCGCCTTCAGCGAGATTTGCGCGGGCCACGGGCTGTCGAGATTGCCGCGGTTTTCGAGCTGGATGTCATAGAGACCGCCCTGCTCTTTGAATGACAGGCGCAACTGACTGTTCAGCACATCGCCGCGAGCCACTGCGCGCAAAGTAGTCAGGCTCCAGGCGCGAAGATCGTTGGCCAGCGGCAGGCGAAACCAGATCAATCCAGCCAGATGCTCGGGCGGATCCTCACGCAAGGTCTGGCTCAGTTCGCCGAGTTGCAGCGGATCGGCGAGCAACTCCCGGCGCTGCCCGCCGCGCTCCAGTTGCACTTCGCTTTCCACCACGGGCGCGCCGCCGTCAGCGTCCAACAGCGCAACGCCGTAGGCCGGCAGCGCCAGATAGAACGGTTTGTCGCTGATGCGTGCCCAGGCCTTGGCCCACTTCAACGCCTGCTCGGGATCAAACAGACCCAGTCGCGGATCGCTCACGGCGTGGACTTGCAGCACGCTGCTGTCGACGCTTTGCAACAGCGCCGGCAACTGCGCGCTATCGAGCCAGGCCGGCAGCGCGGTGATGCTCAAAGGCAACGATGGCGGCAAGGCCGTGCGCAAATGTTTGAGGAATTCAGCGTACGCGGGCAGCCGTGCGTTGCCGGCATCGTGGTCGATTTCGATACCGTTCAGCGTGAGGCCTTGCGCTTGCCAATCGGCAATGACCTGGAGAATCTGCGCGGTGACCTGCTGCTGATCCAGCGACTGTAACTGGCCATCAAGGCGAATCACTGCAATCAAAGGGCGGCCATCCGCTTTCAACAAGTCTGGATCAACCCGCGCCCTGCTCCACCGCTCGCCGGGAAAGGCCTGCAATGCCAGCACGCGCAGTGTCGAGAAGTCGTGACGACTGTCGCGCAATGCCAATTCATGCGCAGACGTCCACTGGCGTTGCCAGACATAGAGTTGCTGGTCGAGTGGAGGCGCGACGGGTTGCTCGCACCCCGCAAGCAACACGCCGAGAAACAGACCCGCAATAAACCGCATACCTGGAAAATCCCCGAGACCACAGGCCGCAAGGTTACACAAAAACCGCGTAGGAGCTGACGAGTGAAACGAGGCTGCGATCTTTTGATCTTGATCTTGCTTCAAGACTCCAGATCAAAAGATCGCAGCGTACTGCAGCGCCTACAGGGATGCCGCAGGTTTGCGCGCGATGATCACCTGACTCTTGGCCACCACCGCATCCAGCGCCTGCTTGATTTGCGCACCGCGCGGGGAATCCAGCACCGCTTGCCAGGTGTTGGCCCAGTGCTCGAGCATCGGGTGATCGGGGTTGCTGAACTCGACCTTGGCCTCCCAGAACAGCATCATCCACATCGACCAGTAGAAGCCATATTGACTGTGGCTGACGATTTCCAGCCCGGCCTCGCTGACCATGGCCTTGAACTGGTCTTCGCTGATGATGCGTA
>NZ_RAZO01000296.1:50255-67559 GCF_004307535.1 Pseudomonas sp. Sample_9 | reverse complement strand
TCCAGCCCGGCCTCGCTGACCATGGCCTTGAACTGGTCTTCGCTGATGATGCGTATGTGATTGGGTTTCTGGAAATACTCCGGCGCGGCAATGTCCTTTTGCAGCTCCTCGGAGCTGGGATGCGGCACGCTCAGCAGATACAACGCACCCGGTTTGCCAACCCGCACCAGTTCGGCAAGAAACTGCGCAGGATCGTCAACGTGTTCGATGACTTCGGTACACACCACACGCGTCGCCGTTGCGTCGGCAATCGGTAGCGGGTTGCAGTCGGTAACGTGGCATTCGATGTCCCGGGCCGGCGTGTCGCTCAGACGCTGGCGCGTGGCTTCGACCTTGGCCGCATCGATGTCGGCAAGAATGATCTTAGCTCCACGCACACCGCAGAAGTGCACGTTGCCGCCATCACCGCAACCGACATCAAGCAATGTGTCGTCGGCACTCACAGGGAATCCCGTATAGAGCTCGTGGGTTTGCTGGTTGAACCAGCCGCTGAGCTTCGCATCGTAAAGGCCGAGCATGTACGGATCGACTTTGTCGGCAACCGCAGCGACCGGTTCTGCCGCAGTTTGCGCAGGCGTTGTCGCCGAGAGTTTCTTCAAAAAGCTCAGCATGAGGTGGCTCCGGTTGAGGTAACAGCGGTTCGGGAGGTGTCGAGGCGCCTGACCAGCGCAGCACCGCGATTGCGCATCGGCACTTCGATCAAGCGATAGTTGAGTTCGCTGAGCAGCGCAATCAGGCCGAAGGCAATCAGCACCGTAAGGATGGGATGACCGGCCGGGCTCGGCAGACCGCTGCTCTGCAAGCGAAAGATCAGCTCACGCAGCAGCAGATAGGCGGGGATGTGGATCAGGTAGATGCCGTAGGAGCGGCTGCCGATCCAGGCCAGGCAGCGCTGAATGCGTCCGGCAGGCATGAGGTAGTCACGGTTGTACGAGGCGATCCAGACCAGCAGCGCACTGAGCACGGCGATCGAACCGATGCGGAAACTGGCCAAGGTAAAACGGTCGGTGGCCATGAAGCTCAACAGCGCTGCAATGACAATCAAGGCTGAAATGCCAAGCCATGGTCGGCGCAAGAACGAGGGCTGCCAGCGCTGAAAACCCGGCTGCGCACTCCACATCGCCAACAGCACGCCAAGGGCCAGCGCATCGGTGCGCACTACCATCAGCAACGGCGTGCGTACGGCCAGAATCTGCACCGCGACCAGCGCCAGCAATGCCCAGACCAGGTGTCGGCGAAACAACAGGATCAGCAACGGAAAAAGCAGGTAGAACTGCTCCTCCAGCGCCAGGCTCCAGTAAACGAAACTGCTGCCATATTCGTAGTGGAAGAAGCTGTCGGCGAAGCGGAAATTGGCGTATTGCAGTACCCCGGCCAGGGTCGCCTGAAGATTGGCGGATAACGTGCCGAACGCACCGGATCGATTGAAAAACATACAGGCCAGCAGGATCAGCGCCAGCCACAGCCAGGCTGAAGGCAGCAACCGAAAAGCCCGGCGCAGCCAGAAATGGCGTACCTGTCGCCAGCGCTCCTGGCCCGTCGTGCAGCCTTGCAACAGCGGGATCAGACTGCGGGCGATGACGAACCCGGAGATGGCGAAAAACAGGTCGACGCCCCACCACGTCTGCGCCCATTCGTGGATCCGGGCCAGCGACGGCACCGGGTCGCTGAACAGATTGTCCGGCAAATGGTGAAACAACACTCCAAGCACCGCGACCGCACGCAGGACCTCAATGTCCATAATGCGCTTGGCACTCATGCTTCTGGGGCTTCCAAAGCAGCCGCACGATGCTCGAACAACTGCGTCAGAAACCCTCGCAAACGCTGTTCCGCCACAGCCTGGCTGCAGAACGCCTGCAAGCTTTCGACTGCCTGCGCGGACATCTCGGCATAGCGCTGCGGCTGGTTTTTCGCGACGTCGTAACTGGCCCGATAGGCCTCGCACAACGAGGTCCAGTTGGTCACGTAACGCAGGGTTCGGAACGCCTTGCGCGGGTCGTGGGGCCAGGCTGTCAGCTCGTCGGTGGACTCGATGAGAAAGGCATTTTCCGTGCTCAGGTAATCGATCATCGCCGTGGTACGCGGCGCCACCGCCGGCTTGCCGCAGGACATGAACTCCATCAGCGGCAGGCACTGGCCTTCACCGTAGGAGGTATTCACCACGTAGCGGGTGGCCTGCACCAGCTGCTCGTAGTCCGGATCGGCTAGGTAGCCGTAGATCAGAACGATGCGGCAGCGGTAAGACTGGTTCTTGTACAAGTGGTGGAGGATATCGCTGAGTGCTTCTTCGGCGTCATGGTGAGTGAGCTTGAGCACCAGCGTCGCGTCTTCGACATCGCGGAAACACACACAGAACGCGCTGAGCATGTCTTCCCAGTTCTTGCGCCCGTCACCGGGATTGAACACCGAGGTGTAAACCACGCCATCAAGCACCAGCGTCTGCTCGCAGGCCGGCGCGGCGAAGTCGATGCCGTCGCCGCTGCGCAGGTGCGCCGGCCCGAATGCGTTCAGATTGAGGGTGCGGCTGTCCGCGACCAGGCCTTTGATCGTCAGGCTGTACGCGGCGGCCAGCGCTTGCTCGGGCATTTTCGCGCCACGGGCAGCAAAACGGTCCCAGACCGGCGCCGGCACCGCGACGATCGGGTATTCGGCACCCATCGCCTCGTGCACGGCGTTGACCGTATAGCTGGAGTGGGTGATCGCTGCGCCACAGGCATGCAAGACGCTACGCCAGTCGTTGCGCGGCTCTCCGGCGAAGGGCTCGTTGGGGATCGTGCTGAACTCCCACGCAAACACCGGCAGCGTCGGACAGGCCAGGTGAACGGGGGTGCGATGCGGCGGCGAGAACGATAGAAACACGCAAGGCTCGCCGCGGCTCAGGCATTCCAGATACAGCGCATCGACTTCTGTCTGCGGATCGGCCACTTCCACCACTTGGCCGATGCGTTCGAGCACCGGGCGATATTCCTTGAGCACGAAGTAATAGCTGTACTCCGAACGCCCGAGGTTCTGCGCAATGGTGTGCCGGTTGGTTTCCGAATGAATGATGATCAGCATGAGGCGTTATCCGTGACTGGCGCAGCATCGGTGGGACCTGCTGTCAGCGCAAAGAACTCCGCGAGGCGTTTGCGCACCGGCGCGAAGGCGCAGTAATGCTGCATGCGCTCGACGGCGGCGGCAGACATCCGCTGATATTCCTGCGGCTGGGCCTTGGCCATTCGATAGCTGTTTTCGTAGGCGTCTTTCAGCGAGCCCCAGTCGGGGCGGTGCCGCAGCGTGCGGTAGATGATCCGCGTGTCCTGCGGCCAGATAGTCAGCTCTTCACTGGACTTGACCACGAACGCCACCGACTCATCGATGTAGTCTTTCATCGCCGTATGGTCTGGAGCGATCACCGGTTTGCCGCTGGACATGAACTCCATCAACGGCAGGCACAACCCTTCGCAACGTGACGCGTTAACGTAGAAACTGGCCGCCTGATAAAGCCTGGCGTACTGCGCGTCGTCGAGGTAACCGTGCATCACCACGACCCGACAGGCGAACGGCGTGAGTTGCGCCAGCAGGGTCAGCAACTCGCTGTAATAGGACGCCAGATCATTCTGGGTAATCTTGAGCACCAGCGTCGCATCGGGCGTTTCGCGAAACGCCCAGCAGAATGCGCTGATCAGTCGATGCCAGTTCTTGCGGCCATCCTTGGGGTTGAACACCGAGACGTACACCACACCCTCGACCGTGGTTTCGACCACCGATGAGGTGTCCGGCAGGTCGAGTGGCGCCGGTTCGATCACCGCCACCGGCGCAGCGCCGCACACCTCAGGCCAACGCTGTTGCAGCCAGCCATGCAAAGCGTCCGGCAGCAGATCGCGAATGCCCTCCCAATACCAGTTGTGGAGAAATTTCACCCGTGGCACTGGTTCCGCCTGCTCGTGTCCCAGATCCAGTACCCACAGGCGCAGATAATGTCGAGCGATGACCAGTCGGCGTTTGAACGTCAACGGTGGCGGGCGCGCGGCTTCAATTGCTGCGGCCAGTGCGGCCTGCTCTTCAGGGCTGATTGGCGTCGGGATCAGCGCATCGGCTGACAGGCCGAGGGTGCGCGAATCGAAAATGCAGCCCTTGATTGCCAGTGCAGTGCCCGGGTTGACCGGCATGGGTTGGTGTTGCTGACGAATCGTCGCGAAGCTGTCCCACAACGGCGTCGGCAAAACCAGCACCGGGAACGCTTTGCCCATGGCGCGGCGAATGGCCGTTGCCGTGTGGCTCGACAGGGTGATGACCCGGCCGTGGCGCGCGAGCATGCGCGTCCAGTCCTGACGCGGATCGTCGTCCCACTGTTCATCGGGGATAGAATCGAACTCCCAGGCCACCACGCATATCGTCGGGCATTGGAGGTCGACCGGAGTTTTCTGCGGTGGGGTGAAGGACAGGAACACACTGTCTTCGCCAGCGGCGAGCAATTGCCGGTAAATCACATCGACGTCGGTGACAGATCCGGCCACGTGCACGCGCCCCAGGCTTTCCAGCACCGGGCGATAGGCTTTGAGGACAAAGTAATAGCTGTATTCCGGACGCCCGAGACTGGCACTGATGGAGCTGTCGTTGACGTCCGAATAGAGAATGAAATTCATGGCATCCCACGATGAAGCGCCATCCCGGCTACTTCATGCTATGACGGCCGGGCGTCGGATCGGGTCGGCAGGGCCGTTACTCGTCCGGCATCATCGGGCACGTCTTCGTTCTTGTTTTAGTGGTCAGTTTCACCCTGCGTCGCGGCGCCCTGAAAATCACCGGCCAACTCGCGACGAGGGCCATTCTAAACACATCCATCACGAGTCCGGGAACCGCCCGGCGAGAATAAATCGGACTACGCTGATGAGAACTGGCCAGTCACGATCTGCCCTGTTGAAATTGCCGAGCAATTGGCACAGATTGGCAACCAAACAACTACAACAACGGCTTCGCCTGCTGTTCCACCGGATATTTCCTCCGGTCTGACAGGGCTTTCCTCAAAGCGTGTAAGGAAAGCGGCGCAAGTCATGACCAAGGGGTCGCTGTTTGAAAAAACGTCTGTTCGTCACGGGCCTTACCGGCTTCGTGGGACAACACATTCAGTCTCGTCTGGCTTCGCCGGGATCGTCGTGGGAGCTGCTGCCTGCCGCTTCGGCCTACGACCTCACGGACGCCGACAGTCTCGTCGACCTTTGGTCTGAGATACCGGATGCGATCATTCATCTGGCCGGCCAGACCTTTGTGCCGGAAGCCTTTCGTGACCCGGCCCGCACTTTCGACACTAATCTTTTCGGCACCCTCAACCTGTTGCAGGCGCTCAAGGCGCGCGGTTTTGCCGGCACTTTCCTGTACGTCAGCTCCGGCGACGTTTACGGGCAAGTCGCCGAAGAGCATCTGCCAATCACCGAGCAACAACCGCCGCTGCCGCGCAATCCGTACGCGGTGAGCAAACTTTCAGCGGAATTTCTAAGCCTGCAATGGGGCCTGAGCGAAGGCTGGCCGGTGCTGGTCGCGCGCCCGTTCAACCACATCGGCACCGCGCAGAAAGACAGCTTCGTCATCGCCAGCGCTGCCCGGCAGATCTGCCGAGTCAAACAGGGCCTGCAAGCGCCGCAACTGCAAGTCGGCGATATCGACGTTACGCGGGATTTTCTTGATGTCGGCGATGTGATCGCAGCGTATTTCGCCCTGCTGGAAAACGGCACACCCGGGCAGGTCTACAACATCTGCTCGGGCCGCGAGCAACGTATTCGCAGCCTGATCGAGCAACTGGCCGATCTGGCCGAAGTCGACGTTGAACTGGTGCAGGATCCGGCGCGCATGCGTCGCGCCGACCAGCGCCGCGTCTGCGGCAGTCATGCAAAACTGGCCAACGCCACAGGATGGGCGCCAGCCATCACCACACAACAATCCCTGCGGGCGATCCTGTCCGACTGGGAGACGCGAGTACGACAAGAATGACAAAAAGTGCACTGATTACCGGGATCACGGGCCAGGACGGCGCCTATCTGGCCAAACTGCTGCTGGACAAGGGTTACAAGGTTCACGGCCTCGTCGCCCGGCGCAGCAGCGACTCGCGCTGGCGCTTGCGCGAAATGGGCGTCGAAGCCGATATCGTTTACCTCGACGGCGACATGGCGGATGCCTGTTCGGTGCAGCGTGCGGTAATCAAATCGGCACCGGACGAGGTCTATAACCTTGCCGCACAGAGTTTTGTCGCCGCTTCCTGGGATCAACCGGTCACCACCGGCATCGTCGATGGGCTGGGCGTGACCCACTTGCTCGAAGCGATCCGTCAGTTCAGTCCGCACACGCGTTTTTATCAGGCCTCGACCAGCGAAATGTTCGGCCTGATCCAGGCCGAGCAGCAGGACGAGAACACGCCGTTCTATCCACGCAGCCCTTACGGCGTGGCCAAGCTTTATGGCCACTGGATCACCGTCAATTACCGCGAAAGCTTCAACCTGCACGCCAGCAGCGGCATCCTCTTCAACCATGAATCACCACTGCGCGGCATCGAATTCGTTACCCGCAAGGTCACTGACGCCGCTGCGCGCATCAAGCAGGGCAAGCAGCACGAGTTGGCACTGGGCAACATCGACGCGAAACGCGATTGGGGCTTTGCCGGCGATTACGTCGAAGCCATGTGGCTGATGCTGCAGCAGGACAAACCCGACGACTTTGTGGTCGCCACGGGCGTCACCACCACGGTGCGCGAAATGTGCCGCATCGCCTTCGATCACGTCGGCCTCAACTACCGCGATTACGTGAAGATCGACCCGGCGTTCTTCCGCCCGGCCGAAGTCGAAGTGCTGCTCGGCAACCCGGCCAAGGCTCAGCGGGTGCTGGGCTGGAAACCGAAAACCGACCTGGACAGCCTGATCCGCATGATGATGGATGCGGACATGAAACGCGTCGCCAAGGAGTAGGCCATGCTGATTCCCGTGATTCTGTCCGGCGGTGCCGGCACCCGTTTGTGGCCGGTGTCCCGCGAGGGCCATCCCAAGCCGTTCATGACCCTGCCCGACGGCCAGTCGCTGCTGGGCAAGACCTACCAGCGTGCGGCGGCGCTGCTGGACGGCTGGGGCGACATCGTCACGGTGACCAATCGCGAGTACTACTTCCAAAGCAAGGATCACTATTGCGCGGCGCATGTGTCGCGCCATCGCGGGCACTTTCTGCTCGAGCCGAGCGGGCGCAACACCGCACCGGCGATCGCAGCGGCAGCACTGTCATTGCAGGCGCTGCACGGTGACGACGCAATCATGGTGGTGATGCCGGCGGATCATCTGATCGTCAATCAGGACGCTTTGAAAAGTGCGGTCGAGCACGCAGTGAATCTGGCGAAGGACGGTTATCTGGTGACCTTCGGCGTGGTCCCTACCGCGCCGGAAACCGGCTTCGGCTATATCGAGACCGGTGCGCCGCTGGATGCCAGAGGCGCGGCCAAGGTGCAGCGTTTCGTCGAGAAACCCGACCTGCAGACCGCCACGCATTACCTGGAGAGCGGCAACTTCCTGTGGAATTCGGGGATGTTCTGCTTCACCACCGCGACCCTGCTCACCGAGCTGCAACTGCACGCACCCCAGTTGTTGGAACAGACTCGCGCCTGCATGGCTGCCAGTGCCCCGGTGGAAACGGTCGGCTGCCTGCAACAGGAGCTGTCGCCGACGCTGTTTGCCGAGATCACTGACATTTCGATCGACTACGCGCTGATGGAGCGCTCGGACAAAGTCGTGGTGGTGCCCGCCGGTTTCGACTGGAGCGATATCGGTTCGTGGAGTGCGGTCGCGGCGCTGACTCCCGCCGATGCCGACAACAACCGCGCCAGCGGCGAAGCGATCTTCATCGACAGCCACAACAACTTCGTACAGAGCGAAGGTCGGCTGGTGGCGACCGTCGGTGTGGATAACCTGATCATTGTCGACACCGCCGATGCGGTGCTGGTCGCCCATGCCGACCGCGCACAAGACGTACGCCGCGTGGCCAAGCAGCTCAAGGACAAGTCCCACGAAGCCTATCGCCTGCATCGTACGGTCAGCCGTCCGTGGGGCACCTACACCGTTCTGGAGGAAGGTCCGCGTTTCAAGATCAAGCGCATCGTGGTCAAACCCGGTGCCAAGCTGTCATTGCAAATGCACCATCACCGCAACGAACACTGGGTCGTGGTCGAAGGCATGGCCAAGGTCACCAACAACGGTTCCGGCACCACCTTGGTAGCCAAGAACGAATCGACGTTCATTGCCGCCGGCCACAAGCATCGCCTGGAGAACCCCGGGGTGATCGATCTGGTGATCATTGAAGTACAGAGCGGCGAATACCTGGGCGAAGACGATATCGTTCGCTTCGAAGATCAATACGGCAGGACGGTCTGAATGCTGCTTTCCCTGTACCGCTCGCTGCACAACTACCGTGGGTTCATCCTCGGCAGCGTGCAGCGAGAGTTTCAAGCGCGTTATCGCAATTCGTTGTTCGGCGCGCTGTGGCCGATCTTCAATCCGCTGTCGATGATCATCGTTTACACGGTGATCTTTTCCCAGATCATGCGCGCGCGTTTACCGGGTGTGGACGACAGCATGGCCTACAGCGTCTACCTGTGCGCAGGTCTGCTGGCCTGGGGGCTGTTTTCCGAAATCACCCTGCGCAGCCAGAACATGTTTCTGGAAAACGCCAACCTGCTGAAGAAAATCAGCTTCCCGAGGATCTGCCTGCCAGTGATCGTGCTGATCAACGCCGGGATCAATTTCGCCATCATCATCAGCCTGTTTCTCGGTTTTCTGCTGATCACCGGGCGCTGGCCGGGGATGGCTCTGCTGGCGCTGATTCCGCTGATTGCTCTGCAAATGATGTTCTGCGCCGGGCTGGGCATGATCCTTGGGGTGCTGAACGTGTTCTTTCGCGATGTCGGTCAACTGTTCGGCATCTGCCTGCAGTTCTGGTTCTGGCTGACGCCGATCGTTTACCCGATCACGATCCTGCCGGAATGGGTGCAGCGTTTGCTGCAACTCAATCCGCTGACCAACCTGTTCAGCAGTTATCAGAACCTGTTTCTCTACGGTCAGTGGCCGGTATGGAGTTCGCTGCTGCCGGCTTTCATTGCCGGCGTGGCGTTCTGTCTGATGGGCCTGCGGCTGTTTCGCCAGCGCGTGGGCGAAATGGTGGATGAACTCTGATGGGACATATTCGCGTCACCGGCCTCGGCAAGGCCTATAAGCAATACCCAAACCGCTGGGCACGGCTGGCTGAGTGGCTGATTCCGTTTTCGCCGATCCGCCATCAACAGCACTGGGTACTGCAAGATGTCGAATTCGAGATTGCTCCGGGAGAAGCGGTAGGCATCGTTGGCGCCAATGGCGCGGGCAAAAGCACCTTGCTGAAAATGATCACCGGCACTACCCAACCCACCTGCGGCAAGATCGAACTGCAGGGACGCGTCGCTGCACTGCTGGAGCTGGGAATGGGTTTCCATCCGGACTTTACCGGTCGGCAGAACGCAATCATGGCGGGTCAGTTGCTGGGCATGCAGCTCGAAGAAATCGAAGCGCTGCTGCCCGACATCGAGCATTTCGCCGAAATCGGCGATGCCATTGACCACCCGGTCCGCACTTACTCCAGCGGCATGCAGATGCGCCTGGCGTTCAGCGTCGCAACGGCTCGGCGCCCGGACATCCTGATCGTCGACGAAGCGCTGTCGGTGGGCGATGCCTATTTCCAGCACAAGAGCTTCGAACGCATCCGCAGCTTTCGCAAATCCGGCACGACGTTATTGATCGTGTCCCATGATCGTTTCGCGATTCAGTCGATCTGCGACTCGGCGATCCTGCTCAAGGACGGGCACGTGGCCATGCGCGGCAAACCGGAGCCGGTTCTCGATTATTACAATGCGCTGATGGCCGAACGTGAGGGCCAGGTCGTGCGTCAGGAAACGCTCGCCGGCGGCGAGGTGCAAACGGTCTCCGGCACCGGCGAGGCGGCGATTCTCAGCGTACGCCTGCTCGATGAAAACCAGCGCAGCATTGACGCTGTCGAAGTCGGCCAACCGGTGGTGCTCGAAGTGCAGGTCGAGGTACGCGAGGACATCGAACGGCTGGTGCTGGGCTTCATCATCAAGGATCGCCTGGGCCAGATGATGTATGGCATCAATACTCACCGACTGAACAAGGCGCTGACCGACCTGCGCGCCGGCGAGCGCTTCACTTACCGCTTCGCCTTCGTCATGGGCCTGGGCAAAGGCAATTATTCGGTGTCGCTGAGCCTGTCGCGCCTGGACTCACATCTGGATCGCAATTTCGAGTGGCGTGACTACGGGCTGGTATTTCACGTGATCAACAACCGTCAGGAAGATTTCGTCGGCTGTGCCTGGCTGGACGCCCGGACCACCGTCACCTGTGAAACCGAGACCCGGACTGTCGAGCGCGCGCCATGACCCGCCTGTTGGTCGAATGCACCCACGTATTCAAGCACCCGATGGTCAACTCCGGGATTCAGCGCGTGGTACGCAACGTCATCAAGCAGTTGCCGGCCAGCGTGCAAGGGGTCGAATGCCTGCCAGTGGTGGTGATCAACAGTCAGCTCTATCGTGTACTGAGGCTGGCGCCGCTCGACACGCCGTTCCTGAATGCTCTGCAAACCTTCGGCGAACGCCTGGAGCGCCTGGCACATCGCTTCTGGCAGTGGCACCAGCGCCGCGATGCGCGATGCACTTCGAAACTGTCCCGAGGGCTGCTGTATGTTGCCTATCAATTCACCCAGATCGGCGTATTCGGCTTGCCGATACGGTTGATCCGGCAGATCAATCGCAGGCAGTTGCTCAAACGCTGCATACCCCTGCAGCACCAATCAGGCGATCAACTGGTGCTGCTGGATTCATCATGGCACTCGGATTTTTTCGCCCACGTCGAACAGCTCAAACGCGACGGCGTCGGTGTGATCGCGGTGGTTTACGACCTGATTCCGCTGACACATCCGCAGTTTTACGACACGCGTCTGGTCGAGGTTTTCAACGAATGGTTCGACTGGATCACTCGCACCGCTGATGGCTACATGGCGATTTCGGCCACCGTGCGCGATCAGGTACGTGGCGAATTGCAGCGCAGGATCGGCGCTGACCAGACTGACAGTCGCTGGTTTGATTTCTTCCATCTGGGTTCCGAACTCGATCTGCATCACAGCGCAGCATCGGTCGAACCACGCCTCAAGAATCTGTTCGCGGCGCCCGGAGCGGTGTTCCTGATGGTCAGCACCATCGAGCCGCGCAAGAACCATGCGTATCTGCTCGACGCCTTCGACCGCGCCTGGGCCGCCGGCTCGACGGCACGCCTGTGCATCGCCGGACGCATCGGCTGGAAATGCGACGCGCTGCTCGAGCGAATTCGCAATCATCCGGAACTGAACCGGCGCCTGTTCATGTTCAATGACCTGAGCGACACCAGCCTCGAATACGCATACGCGCAGGCCAGCGCGCTGGTCTTCCCCTCGTTCGTCGAAGGCTTCGGCCTGCCGCTGGTGGAAGCGATGCAGCGCGGGTTGCCGGCAATGGGCAGCGACATCGCGGTATTCCGCGAAATCGGCGGCGAGTTCATGGCGTATTTCGATCTGCTGGATCCACAAAGCCTTGCCGATCTGATCGATACCTATCAGCGCAGTGGGCAGTTTCCTGCCGCCCGCGACGTCGCTGACTGGCGCTGGATCGGCTGGCGTGAAGCCAGCGAGCAATTGGCTACACGCAGCCTTGACCATGTCCAGCAGGCCCCGCGCGTGCCAGCGAGGCCCCATGCGCATTGTTCTTAACGCTCGCATCCTGCAGGCACCGCGCACCGGTATCGGCCATTACGTCGCTGAACTGGTCAACGCCCTGCGTAGCGAACCCGACGTGGACGTAACCCTGTTTCATGGCTGGGGCTGGAATCCGGCCCTGCCGGACGCAGCCATGCCCGGTTATTCGCGGATGACGCCGCTGCTGCGGCAAATACCCGGAGCCTATCAGGCACGGCGCTGGCTGGAGCAGAAACGTTTTGATCAGGTGCGTACACAAAAGATTGATCTTTATCACGAGCCAAGCCTGTGGCCGCTGGCCTTCGACGGCCCGACCGTAATCACTTTGCATGACCTGACGCACCTGCATTTTCCTGACACTCAACCGCCGGCACGTTTGAGAGAGATCGAACGTCGCCTGGCCGCAGGTGTTCAGCAGGCGCGGGTAATTCTGACCGACTCGCAGGCAATCGCCGACGAGGCGCAGGCTTATTTCAGCCTGCCTGCGCAGCGATTCGTGGTGGCGCCATTGGGCGTGGCCGCGCGCTTTCGTCCTCGGCAAACCGAAGAAATCGACAGCGTGCTCAAGGCTCACGCCGTGCAGGCACGGGAATATTTCCTCTGTGTCGGCACTCTCGAGCCGCGCAAAAACCTGAGCCTGGCGCTGCGGGCCCACGCCCTGTTGCCAGATGCGGTGCGCCAGCGCTTTCCCTTGTTGATTGCGGGAATGGCAGGTTGGCAGCGCGAGCAGTTCAGCGAGCCACTGCGCCAGGCATTGGCCAGCGGCCATGTGTGCCTGCTTGGCTATCTGCCAGATGAGCAATTGGCGCAACTGCTGGCCGGCGCCCGGGCGCTGATATTTCCATCGCTGTATGAAGGCTTTGGCTTGCCGGTGCTGGAAGCCATGGCCAGTGGCACGCCGGTGGTGACGACCGGTTCTTCGGCAATGCCGGAGGTGGCCGGCGCGGCTGGCAACTATATTGAAGCGGACGATGCCGAGGGCCTGCGCGATGCGCTGAGTCGTCTCATTGACGATCCGCTGCATTGGCAGGCATGCCGCGAAGCAGGATTGCTGAGGGCTGGTTTTTTTTCCTGGCAACGTTGTGCACAGGTCACGGCCGGTGCCTACCGCCAGGCCATGGGAGGTTGAATGCGCGTTCTTCATTTCTTCAAGACTTACCTGCCCGACTCATTCGGTGGCATCGAACAAGTCGTCTTCCAACTCTGCGAAAGCGGCGTTCAGCACGGCATCGAAGCGCAGGTCCTGACCCTGAGCGCGGATCCGACACCCCGGGTAATGCAGTTGGGCCAACATGAAGTGCATCGGGCCAAACTGGATATCCAGTTCGCCTCGACCGGGTTTTCCTGGAGCGTGTTCAAGCAGTTCCGCGAACTGGCCGCCGAGGCCGACGTGATCAACTATCACTTCCCGTGGCCATTCATGGACCTGGTGCACTTCGCCAGCGCCCTGAACAAACCCAGTGTGGTCACCTATCACTCGGACATCATTCGGCAAAAACACCTGCTCAAATTGTACCGACCGCTAATGGAGCGCTTCCTGGCCAGCGCCGACCGAATCGTCGCCGCGTCGCCTAACTACCTGCATACCAGCGATGTGTTGCAGCAGTTCCAGGAAAAGACTCGCGTCATCACGTACGGCTTGAACAAGGCAGGTTATCCACAACCCGACGGTCAGCGGATGAACCGTTGGCGCCAGCAACTTGGGGATAAGTTTTTCCTCTTCGTTGGGGTGATGCGTTATTACAAGGGCTTGCATATCCTGCTTGACGCGCTCAAACAAGCGGATTACCCGACAGTCATCGTCGGCGCCGGCCCGCTGGAGCTGAAGCTGCGCGCTCAGGCCGCCGCACTTGGCTTGCGCAATATCCATTTCGTCGGACGCCTGGACGATGAAGACAAAGTCGCGTTGCTGCAATTGAGCTACGCGTTCGTCTTCCCTTCGCATTTGCGCTCCGAGGCCTTCGGTATCTCGTTGCTAGAGGGCGCGATGTACGGCAAGCCGCTGATTTCAAGCGAGATCGGCACCGGTACCAGTTTCATCAATATTCACAACGAAACCGGGCTGGTGGTGCCGCCCAGCAATCCACACGCATTCAGCGAAGCCATGCGCACGTTATGGGAAAACCCCGAGCGTGCAGCCGCCATGGGCGTCAAGGCAGAAGCGCGTTATCGGCAGTTGTTCACCGCCGATGTAATGGGCCGCAAATGGACTGAGCTGTATCAGGAATTACTGGCAGAAAAGGCGCTGTCCTACGCGTGAACATGACCCGCCTTCAGAGGCCGCGAATTGGCTCGCGTCTGCGAAGGCTGAGTACTACGCGGTCTTCTGCAAGCCGGCGACAGTGCGCGGCATCGCAACAAAACCCGGCAAGGCTTCGATCCGTGCCAGCCAGGCGCGAACGTTGACGTAGTCATCCAGCGAGACATTGCCCTCCGGCGCATGCGCGATGTAACTGTAGGCAGACACGTCAGCGATGGTCGGCTCTTCGCCCGCCAGATACGCTGTCTTGCCCAATTCCAGCTCCATCACCTTGAGCAGATTGTGCGCTCGGCCAATGACTTCCTCGGCATTCAGTTGCGCACCGAACACCGTGATCAGGCGTGCCGCCGCCGGGCCAAATGCAATCGGTCCCGCCGCAGTCGACAACCAGCGCTGCACATTCGCTGCACCCACCGGGTCGGTCGGCAGCCAGCGACCGTTGCCATACTTCTGCGCCAGATAAACCAGAATCGCGTTGGAATCGGCCAACACCACGCCGTTGTCATCAATCGCCGGCACCTGACCAAAGCTGTTGATCGCCAGGTACTGCGGCTGCTTGTGCTCACCCTTGGCGAGGTCGACGAAGATCAGCTCGGTCGGTAGTTGCAGCAGGGACAGCATCAACTCGACGCGGTGGGCGTGGCCGGAACGTGGGAAGTTGTAGAGTTTGATCGCTTGCATGGTCGACTCCGCTGAAAAGTGACGTCGCTACGGGATGAGCGCGCCGATGGAGTCATCATCTATGGGTTGCCGGAACAACAGAATAACCAGCAGCTGCAATCGATTATTTCATCTCGTGCAATAACGCCGTAGCGCTCAAGGCCGGATGCTCACGCAGCGCCTTCACGGCGAAGTCGACAAAACTGCGGATCCGCGCCGGCGCCTTGCGCCCGCCCTGATACACCACATGGATCGGCAACGGCGGCAATTCAAACTCGGCGAGGACGATTTCCAGTTCGCCCGCCGCAACCTTGTCCGCCACTTGATAGGACAGCACTCGCGTCAGGCCCAGGCCTTTACGCGCAGCGGTGATCGCCGACTGATTGGCCGTGACGGTCAGGCGCGGTTCGGTGCGCACGCTGAGGGCTTCACCGCCGTCGAGAAACGGCCAGTTGCGTTGCTGCCCGATCGCCGACGTCGCCACCACTGGCAGCGCGGCCAAGGCCTGGGGATGCTCCGGTCGGCCGTGTTCAGCCAGAAACGTCGGCGAAGCGCAAATCACCCGTCGTACTTCCCCGACGCGAATCGCATGCTGATTACTGTCCGGCAGTTCACCGATGCGCACCGCGACATCGATGCCCTCCTCGACCATGTTGACGACCCGGTCCAGCAACAGCGCGTTGATCGACACATCCGGATAACGACAAAGGTAATCGGCCATCACTGGCGTCACGAACAGATCGCCAAACAGTACCGGCGCAGTAATCGTCAACTGCCCGCGCGGCAAGGCATGGCTGCCTGCCGCCGAATCCTCGGCCTCCTGCACTTCGGCGAGAATCCGCCGGCAGTCATCGCAGTAACGCTGCCCGGCTTCGGTGAGATGCACGGTGCGCGTGGTACGCACCAGCAACTGCGTACCGATATGCTGCTCCAGCGCCGCCACCGCCCGGGTAACACTCGCCGCCGACAAACCCAGACGCCGCGAAGCCGCCGAAAAGCCTTGCTCCTGGGCGACGACAACGAAGATCTGCATTTCCTGAAAGCGGTCCATCGAATTCCTCCGGGCGGATACGACAATCGCAGCCGAGGCTGCGATTGTGGGAGAGCATAGATCAACGGTGGATAACTTATTCCACGGTGACCGATTTCGCCAGGTTGCGCGGCTGATCAACGTCGGTGCCCTTGAGCACGGCGACGTAGTACGACAACAGTTGCAACGGGATCGTATAAAGGATCGGCGAGAGAATGTCGTGGATGTGCGGCATTTGCACCACGTGGGTACCTTCGCCGTTGGTCATCGCAGCCTTCTCATCCGCGAACACGATCAACTCGCCGCCACG
Source organism: Pseudomonas sp. Sample_9 (assembly GCF_004307535.1). Lineage (NCBI taxonomy): Bacteria > Pseudomonadati > Pseudomonadota > Gammaproteobacteria > Pseudomonadales > Pseudomonadaceae > Pseudomonas > Pseudomonas sp. Sample_9. The sequence goes on along the minus strand of NZ_RAZO01000296.1, from coordinate 51,515 downwards.
GGCGCGGACTTCCTGCAGGTTGGATTTGAGCTTTTCCAGCAGTTCGTTGTTCGGCGCGACGGTGACCACCGGCATGTCGTTATCCACCAGCGCCAGTGGGCCGTGCTTGAGCTCGCCAGCCGGGTAGGCTTCGGCGTGGATGTAGGAGATTTCCTTGAGTTTCAAGGCACCTTCCATCGCCACCGGGAATTGCGCGCCACGGCCGAGGAACAGGGTGTGGTTTTTCTCGGCAAACAGCTCGGCGATCTTTTCCACGGTGCTGTCCATCGCCAGCGCTTCGCCGAGACGGGTCGGCAGACGACGTAGCTCTTCGACCAGCGTGGCTTCAACGCCGTTGGCCAGAGTGCCGCGCACCTGACCCAGCGACAGGGTCAGCAGCAACAGGCCGACCAGTTGCGTGGTGAAGGCTTTGGTCGAGGCCACGCCGATTTCGCGGCCGGCCTGGGTCAGCAGGGTCAGGTCGGATTCGCGCACCAGCGAGCTGATGCCGACGTTGCAGATCGCCAGGCTGGCGAGGAAGCCCAGCTCTTTGGCATTGCGCAACGCGGCGAGGGTGTCAGCGGTTTCGCCGGATTGCGAAATGGTCACGAACAGCGTGTCTGGCTGCACCACCACTTTGCGGTAACGGAATTCGCTGGCGACTTCGACCTGGCACGGAATACCGGCCAGTTCTTCGAGCCAGTAACGCGCGACCATGCCGGCGTGATAACTGGTGCCGCAGGCGACGATCTGCACATTGCGCACTTTGGCAAACAGCTCGGCAGCTTGTGGACCGAAGGCCTCAACCAGCACTTGATTGTTGCCCAGGCGACCTTCGAGGGTGCGTTGTACCACGGCCGGTTGTTCGTGGATTTCCTTGAGCATGTAGTGGCGGAACTCGCCCTTGTCGGCGGCTTCGGCACCGTCGGTGTACTGCACGGTCTGGCGCTCGACAGCGTTGCCGTTTACGTCCCAGATCTGCACGCTGTCGCGACGGATTTCAGCGATATCGCCTTCTTCCAGGTACATGAAGCGGTCCGTGACCTGACGCAGGGCCAACTGGTCGGAGGCGAGGAAGTTTTCGCCCAGACCGAGGCCGATCACCAATGGACTGCCACTGCGCGCGGCAACCAGACGATCCGGTTGCCGGGCATTGATCACCGCCAGACCATAGGCGCCGTGCAGTTCCTTGACGGTCGCTTTGAGCGCGGCAGTCAGGTCCGGTTGTTCCTTGAGCTTGTGGGTCAGCAGGTGGGCGATGACTTCGGTGTCGGTGTCCGA
>NZ_RAZO01000296.1:7318-50155 GCF_004307535.1 Pseudomonas sp. Sample_9 | reverse complement strand
GTTCCTTGAGCTTGTGGGTCAGCAGGTGGGCGATGACTTCGGTGTCGGTGTCCGAACTGAACGCATAGCCCAATGCTTTGAGTTGCTCGCGCAGGGCTTCGTGGTTCTCGATGATGCCGTTGTGCACCACCGCAATGTCGCCGGAAAAATGCGGGTGGGCATTGCGTTCGCAGGGCGCGCCATGGGTGGCCCAACGAGTGTGGGCAATACCGAGACGACCGGCCAGCGGCTGTTCGGCCAATGCGGTTTCCAGTTCGCTGACCTTGCCCGGACGGCGCATGCGCTCCAGGGTTTCTTCATTGGTATAGACCGCCACACCGGCGCTGTCATAGCCGCGGTATTCGAGGCGCTTCAGGCCTTCGAGAAGGATGGCGGTGATATTACGTTCAGCTACAGCGCCGACAATGCCACACATGGTTATTTCTCCTGACTGACAGCTGCACAGATCAACGTGATCCCGCGGGCCTGAAGCTGATCGCGTGCCTCGACGGGCAGGCGATCATCGGTAATGAGGGTATGGATGCTGCTCCAGGGCAGCTCCAGGTTGGGAATCTTGCGACCGATCTTGTCGGCCTCGACCATAACGATGACTTCTCGTGCAACGTCGGCCATCACCCGGCTGAGGCCGAGCAGTTCATTGAAGGTGGTGGTGCCGCGCACCAGGTCGATGCCGTCGGCGCCGATGAACAGTTGGTCGAAGTCGTAAGAGCGTAGTACTTGCTCGGCGACCTGGCCCTGAAAGGATTCCGAGTGTGGATCCCAAGTACCGCCGGTCATCAGCAGCACTGGCTCGTGTTCCAGTTCGCTCAAGGCATTGGCAACGTGCAAGGAATTGGTCATCACCACCAGGCCCGGTTGCTGGCCCAGTTCGGGAATCATCGCGGCGGTGGTGCTGCCGCTGTCGATGATGATGCGCGCGTGCTCGCGGATGCGTTTGACCGCCGCGCGGGCGATCGCCTGCTTGTACTTGGAAATACTCTGCGCTGTTTCCGCGACCAGCTCTTGCGGCATGGTGATCGCACCGCCGTAACGACGCAGCAACAGACCATGGGTTTCCAGCGCCGCGAGATCCTTGCGAATCGTAACTTCGGAAGTTTCAAAGCGCTTGGCCAGCTCATCGACACTGACTTCGCCCTGCTCGTTGAGCAAGGCGAGGATGTTATGACGACGCTGGGGCGTATTGCGCTTGGACATGGCGGCTTAAGTTTCGATTCGAAAGATAACGTAAGCAATGAAACTCTATCGAAAGGTTGCCGTCAAGACGCAGGGAGAAAAATTCAGAAAGGTTGAGCTGTGTGGGGAGCGAGCGTGTTCGCGAAAGGGGAGTCAGTGACTGGATATGTCACTGAGATACAGCATTCGCGAGCAGGCTCACTCCTACAGGGGTGGTGTGGATAAGTCAGGATTTGTTGATCTTTTCCGGGCGCTTCCAGCCGTCGATATTCTTCTGTCGCGCTCGGCCAACCGCCAATTGGGCGTTATCCACATTCTGGGTGATGGTCGAGCCGGCTGCGGTCGTCGCACCGTTGGAGATATCCACAGGGGCAACCAGCGAATTGTTGGAACCGATGAATACATCAGCGCCCAACACCGTCTTCCACTTGTTGGCGCCATCGTAGTTGCAGGTGATGGTGCCGGCGCCGATGTTGGTGCGTGCACCGATTTCGGCATCGCCCAGGTAGGTCAGGTGGCCAGCCTTTGCACCTTCGCCCATGTGCGCATTTTTCAGCTCAACGAAGTTGCCCACATGAGCGCGAGCCTCGAGCACAGTGCCTGGACGCAGACGCGCGAAAGGACCAGCGTCGCTGCCCTCACCGAGAATGGCACCTTCGATATGACTGTTGGCCTTGATCACCACGCCTTTGCGCAGGGTGCTGTCCTTGATCACGCAGTTCGGGCCGATCTGTACGTCGTCTTCAATGATCACCTTGCCTTCGAGGATCACGTTGATGTCGATCAGCACATCGCGGCCGACGCTGACTTCGCCACGCACATCGAAACGCGCCGGGTCGCGCAGGGTAACGCCTTGAGCCATCAGACGACGGCCGGCGCGCAACTGGTAATGACGCTCCAGTTCAGAGAGCTGCTTGCGATCATTGGCACCCTGCACTTCCATCGGGTCGTGCGGTTGTTCGGTGGCGACGACCAAACCATCGCTGACCGCCATTTCGATCACGTCGGTGAGGTAGTACTCGCCCTGCGCGTTATTGTTCGAGAGGCGACTCATCCAGTCAGCCAGACGATCGGCCGGCACAGCGAGGATGCCGGTGTTGCCTTCGGTGATCGCACGTTGCGCTTCGCTGGCGTCCTTGTGCTCGACGATTGCCGCGACCTTGCCGTCAGCATCACGCACGATGCGGCCGTAACCGGTCGGGTCATCCAGCTCGACAGTGAGCAAACCCATCTGGCCCGGTACGACATGCTTGAGCAGACGTTGCAGGGTTTCGACTTCGATCAGCGGCACATCACCGTAAAGAATCAGCACGGTGTCGGCATCAATGAACGGCACCGCCTGGGCGGTGGCGTGGCCAGTGCCCAGTTGCTTGTCCTGCAACACGAAATTCAGGTCATCAGCTGCCAGCCGCTCACGCACCACATCGGCACCGTGACCGATCACCACGTGAATGCGTTGTGGATCAAGTTGCCGAGCGCTGTGGATAACATGGCCGAGCATGGAGTTGCCGGCAATCGGGTGCAGCACCTTGGGCAGCGCCGAGCGCATGCGAGTGCCTTGACCGGCCGCGAGGATAACGATTTCGAGAGACATGACTGGCTACCAATCCTGGGTGGTCAGCAACTGCGACCGGGTTGTGGGAATTCGGAAAAGAAAAAAGGGTAGCCGAGGCTACCCTTTTTTATCAATCGCACAACAAGCAGCTGGCGGATTAACCGCCAAACTTCTTGCGGATCTGCTGGACGGTGCGCAGCTGGGCTGCAGCCTCGGCCAGACGTGTGGCAGCGGCGCCGTAATCGAAGTCCGCGCCTTTTTCGTTCAGGGCATTCTCGGCAGCCTTGAGAGCTGCCTGAGCCTGAGCTTCATCCAGGTCGGCGGCACGTTGCACGGTATCGGCAAGTACCTTGACCATGTTCGGCTGAACCTCGAGGAAACCACCGGAGATGTAGAACACCTCGGCTTCCCCGCCTTGCTTGATCAGGCGGATCGGACCCGGCTTGAGATTAGTGATCAGCGGCGCGTGACCCAGAGCGATACCAAGATCACCCAGTGCACCGTGCGCAATCACCATCTCGACCAGGCCGGAAAAGATTTCCCCTTCCGCGCTGACGATATCGCAATGGACTGTCATAGCCATCTGATTGCCTCAACCTAAATTAGCGCCCGTTGCCGGGCGCCGGGATTACAGTTTCTTGGCTTTCTCGATCGCTTCTTCGATGCCGCCAACCATGTAGAACGCTTGTTCTGGCAGGTGGTCGTAGTCACCGTTGAGGATGCCTTTGAAGCCAGCAATGGTGTCTTTCAGGGAAACGTATTTACCCGAAGCACCGGTGAAGACTTCAGCCACGAAGAACGGCTGCGACAAGAAGCGCTGGATCTTACGAGCACGGTTAACCAACTGTTTGTCGGCTTCCGACAGCTCGTCCATACCCAGGATCGCGATGATGTCTTTCAGCTCTTTGTAACGCTGCAGAACATACTGAACGCCGCGAGCGGTGTCGTAGTGGTCCTGACCGATCACGTTCGGGTCCAGCTGGCGCGAAGTCGAATCCAGTGGATCTACCGCTGGGTAGATACCCAGGGAAGCGATGTCACGGGACAGAACGACGGTGGCGTCCAAGTGGGCGAAAGTGGTCGCTGGCGACGGGTCGGTCAAGTCGTCCGCAGGTACGTATACCGCTTGGATCGAGGTGATCGAACCTTCCTTGGTCGAAGTGATACGTTCCTGCAGAACGCCCATCTCTTCAGCCAGGGTCGGCTGGTAACCTACTGCCGAAGGCATACGGCCCAGCAGTGCGGATACTTCAGTACCGGCCAGGGTGTAACGATAGATGTTGTCGACGAACAGCAGAACGTCGTTACCTTCGTCACGGAACTTCTCGGCCATGGTCAGGCCGGTCAGTGCTACGCGCAGACGGTTTCCCGGCGGCTCGTTCATCTGACCGTAAACCAGTGCCACTTTGTCCAGAACGTTGGAGTCCTTCATCTCGTGGTAGAAGTCGTTACCCTCACGAGTACGCTCACCAACACCTGCGAACACGGAATAACCGCTGTGCTCGATGGCGATGTTACGGATCAGTTCCATCATGTTTACGGTTTTGCCTACACCGGCACCACCGAACAGACCGACTTTACCGCCCTTGGCGAACGGGCAGACCAGGTCGATAACCTTGATGCCGGTTTCCAGCAGGTCGTTGCCGCCTGCTTGCTCGGCGAACGAAGGTGCTGCGCGGTGGATGCCCCAGCGCTCTTCGGTGTCGATCGGGCCAGCTTCGTCGATCGGGTTACCGAGGACGTCCATGATCCGGCCCAGGGTCGCTTTACCGACCGGTACGGAGATGGCTGCGCCAGAGTCGGTGACTTCCAGACCGCGCTTCAAGCCCTCGGTGGAACCCATCGCAATGGTACGCACCACGCCGTCGCCCAGCTGCTGCTGAACTTCCAGGGTGGTTGCGGCCGCGCTTTGTACAGTCAGCGCGTTGTAGATGCTCGGTACGCTGTCGCGTGGAAATTCCACGTCGATAACGGCGCCGATGATTTGAACGATACGTCCGCTACTCATAGCTGGATCCTCTGAATATTTGAACCGTTAAACCGCGGCAGCGCCGCCGACGATTTCCGAGATCTCTTGGGTGATCGCAGCCTGACGCGCCTTGTTGTAGATCAGCTGCAAATCGCTGATCAAATCACCGGCGTTGTCGGTAGCGTTCTTCATCGCGATCATCCGCGCAGCCTGTTCAGCCGCGTTGTTCTCGACCACCGCCTGGTAGACCTGCGACTCGACGTAACGGACCATCAAGCCGTCAAGCAGCTCTTTGGCGTCCGGTTCGTAGAGATAGTCCCAGTGGTGCTTGAGATCCTGATCCGGGGTTGCCACCAGTGGAATCAACTGCTCCACGGTAGGCTGTTGCGTCATGGTGTTGATGAACTTGTTGGACACCACGGACAGGCGATCGATACGGCCGTCCAGGTAGGCATCCAGCATCACCTTGACGCTGCCGATCAGATCATTGATCGACGGCTCTTCACCCAGGTGGCTGATAGCTGCAACGACGTTACCGCCGAAGTTGCGGAAAAAGGCCGCACCCTTGCTACCGACTACACACAGATCAATCTCGACGCCGTTTTCGCGGTTTACCGCCATGTCCTTGACCAGGGCCTTGAACAGGTTGGTGTTCAAGCCGCCGCACAGACCACGGTCACTGCTCACGACGACATAACCGACGCGCTTGATTTCGCGGTCGATCATGAACGGGTGGCGGTATTCCGGGTTGGCGTTGGCCAGATGCCCAATTACCTGGCGGATACGCTCCGCATAAGGACGGCTAGCAGCCATGCGCATTTGTGCCTTGCGCATTTTGCTGACCGCCACTTTTTCCATGGCGCTGGTAATCTTTTGCGTGCTTTTGATGCTCGCAATCTTACTGCGAATCTCTTTTGCGCCTGCCATGTAACACCTATCAGGTTAGCAAGCGGGAGCCTCGCGGCTCCCGCTGCGGCTTACCAGGTTTGGGTGGCCTTGAACTTCTCGATACCGGCTTTCATGCCAGCGTCGATTTCGTCATTGAAGTCACCTTTAACGTTGATCTTGGCCATCAAATCGGCGTGATCGCGGTTGAAGAAAGCGATCAGCGCTTGTTCGAAGCTGCCGACCTTGGCGATTTCAATGTCAGTCAGGAACCCACGCTCAGCGGCATACAGCGACAGCGCCATGTCAGCGATCGACATTGGTGCGTATTGCTTCTGCTTCATCAGCTCGGTAACGCGCTGACCATGCTCAAGTTGCTTGCGGGTCGCTTCGTCCAGGTCAGAAGCGAACTGGGCGAATGCCGCCAGTTCACGGTACTGAGCCAGAGCGGTACGGATACCACCGGAGAGCTTCTTGATGATCTTGGTCTGAGCGGCACCACCCACACGGGATACCGAAACACCGGCGTTCACTGCCGGGCGGATGCCCGAGTTGAACATGGCCGATTCCAGGAAGATCTGACCGTCGGTGATGGAAATCACGTTGGTCGGAACGAACGCGGAAACGTCGCCAGCCTGGGTTTCGATGATCGGCAGTGCGGTCAGGGAACCGGTTTTGCCGGTCACTGCGCCGTTGGTGAACTTCTCTACGTATTCTTCCGAAACGCGGGATGCGCGCTCCAGCAGACGGGAGTGGAGATAGAACACGTCGCCTGGGTAAGCTTCACGGCCTGGTGGACGGCGCAGCAGCAGGGAGATCTGGCGGTAAGCCACTGCCTGCTTGGACAGATCGTCATAAACGATCAGCGCGTCTTCACCGCGGTCGCGGAAGAATTCACCCATGGTGCAACCGGAGTACGGTGCCAGGAATTGCAGCGCAGGAGATTCCGAAGCACTGGCAGCCACGATGATCGTGTTGGCCAGGGCGCCGTTCTCTTCCAGCTTGCGAACCACGTTGGCGATGGTCGATTGCTTCTGACCGATGGCTACGTAGACGCAGAAAATGCCGCTGTCTTTCTGGTTGATGATCGCGTCGATCGCCAGAGCGGTCTTACCGATCTGACGGTCACCGATGATCAGCTCACGCTGGCCACGGCCGACAGGGATCATGGCATCGACAGCCTTGTAGCCAGTCTGTACAGGCTGGTCTACCGACTTACGCCAGATCACGCCTGGAGCAACTTTCTCGACCGCGTCGGTCTCGGTGTTGCCCAGTGGACCTTTACCGTCAACAGGGTTACCCAGAGCATCGACTACGCGGCCCAGCAATTCCTTACCAACAGGAACTTCGAGGATGCGGCCGGTGCACTTGGCGCTCATGCCTTCAGCCAGCGACTGGTAGGAGCCCAATACCACGGCACCTACGGAGTCCTGCTCCAGGTTGAGAGCCATACCGTAGACGCCGCCCGGAAACTCGATCATCTCGCCGTACATGACGTCGGCCAGACCGTGAATCCGCACGATGCCGTCAGATACGCTGACGACAGTGCCTTCGTTACGGGCTTGGGAGGTCACATCGAGCTTGTCGATGCGGCCCTTGATAATTTCACTTATTTCGGAAGGATTGAGTTGCTGCATTGCTCTGCTGCCCCTTCAAACTCAAGATTTCAATGCTTCGGCAAGTTTCGCGATTTTGCCGCGAATCGAGCCATCGATAACCAGGTCGCCGGCGCGGATCACGACACCACCAATCAAGGCAGCGTCCTCCGCAACTTGCAGGCGCACTTCCCGGTTGAGTCGTGCACTGAGAACCTTGGCGAGTTTGTCTTGCTGTTCTTGGTTCAATGCAAATGCACTGGTTACTTCAACGTCTACCGATTTCTCTTGTTCGGCCTTGTACAGGTCGAACAGAGCGGCGATCTCCGGCAGAAGCAGGAGACGGTCGTTCTCGGCAACGACGTTGATGAAATTGCGTGCCTTTTCATCAAACTTGTCGCCGCACACGTCAATGAACGTGGCGGCCTTTTCTGCGCTCGTCAGTCGCGGGGCCTTGAGCACGCGCTGCAGGGTGTCGTCTTGCGACACCGCTGCTGCCAGGCCGAGCATGGCTGACCAATTGGCCAGTTGCTGGTGGGCCTGAGCGTGCTCGAAGGCCGCCTTAGCGTAAGGTCGGGCCAACGTGGTCAGTTCTGCCATGATCGCCCTCGCTTAGATTTCAGCAGCCAGTTGGTTAACCAGCTCTGCGTGCGCGTTTTGATCGATTGTGGCACCCAGGATCTTCTCGGCGCCGCCGACAGCCAGCAAGCCCACTTGGGCACGCAGCTTGTCTTTGACGCTGTTCAGTTCCTGTTCGATCTCGGCTTGAGCCTGAACCTTCACACGGTCAGCGTCGATACGGGCTTTTTCAACAGCCTCTTCGACGATCTGGTTACCGCGTTTCTTGGCTTGCTCGATGATTTCAGCTGCCTGAGCTTTCGCTTCGCGCAGTTGCTGACCCGCTTTCTCTTGGGCCAACTCCAGGTCGCGAGCTGCACGGCTGGCAGCGTCCAGACCATCAGCGATCTTCTTTTGACGTTCGTGCAGAGCAGCGATGACCGGAGGCCATACATACTTCATGCAGAACAGTACAAAAATCAGGAACGCAACGGACTGGCCAATCAGGGTCGCATTAATGTTCACGCCAACACCTCGCAGTTACGTTGTCCATCACACCAAATTACCCGGAAGATCCGAGTAATCAGCCAGCGATCTGACCAACGAACGGGTTCGCAAAGGTGAAGAACAGAGCGATACCAACACCGATCATGGTTACGGCGTCGAGCAGACCGGCAACGATGAACATTTTTACTTGCAGCATTGGAACCATTTCTGGCTGACGCGCTGCGCCTTCCAGGAACTTGCCGCCCAGCAGGCCGAAACCAATTGCGGTACCCAGTGCGCCCAGGCCGATCAACAGTGCAACAGCGATAGCGGTTAGACCAACTACAGTTTCCATCTTTCCTCCCGACTTTTACGTCGTATGGTTTAGGTTTTTTAGATTAAAGCGGTAAAACAAATCGTTTCAGCTGCCCCGCAAGGAGCTCCCTCCCGTTTGACCGGGAGGAACATCAGACTAGTCGAGACTGGTCTTAATGGTTTTCTTCGTGCGCCATCGACAGGTAGACGATGGTCAGCATCATGAAGATGAACGCCTGCAGGGTGATGATCAGGATGTGGAATACAGCCCACGCCCACTGCAGAACAACGCCCAGGCCGCTGAGCCAGAGCAGGCCGCTGCCGAACATCACAGCGATGAGAATGAACACCAGCTCGCCGGCATACATGTTGCCGAACAGACGCAGAGCCAGAGAGATCGGCTTGGCGATCAGGGTGACAAATTCCAGCAGGAAGTTCACCGGGATCAGCAGGGCCTGAACGAAGATGTTCTTGCTGCCGAACGGGTGCAGGGTCAGTTCGCCGATGAAGCCGCCGATGCCCTTGACCTTGATGCTGTAGAAAATGATCAGTGCGAAAACCGAGAACGCCATGCCCAGGGTCGCGTTCGGGTCGGTGGTCGACACGGCGCGGAACGGGATGTGGGCATCGCCGGAAATCAGGATGGCCAGTTGAGGAATCCAGTCGACCGGTACCAGGTCGACGGCGTTCATCAGGAACACCCAGACGAAGATGGTCAGTGCCAACGGTGCGATCACCGGGCTACGGCCATGGAAGCTGTCTTTCACGCTGCCATCGACGAATTCGACCAATACTTCAACGAAGTTCTGCAAGGCACCCGGCTGACCCGACGTCGCTTTCTTTGCCGCCATGCGGAAAAGAAGAACGAAGATCAGACCCAGCGCGACCGACCAGCCGAGGGTATCGACGTGGAAAGCCCAGAAGCCCATTTCCTTGGCCTCTGCTGCGGTGTGGGCAAAGCCCCAGCCGCCGTTGGGTAGCTGACCGAAAGTCAGGTTCTGCAAGTGGTGCTGGATATAGCCCGAAGCGGTTGTCTCTGCCATGGTTGCCTCAAACGCCCTAAGGTCTCGAAAGTCTTGTTCTCATCAGCAGGGGAGCGAACCAGCTGACCGACTGCGTCAGCACGAACACGCCGAATACTGCGATCGGCGCCAGTGGCTTCACACCTGCGAACACCAGTGCAAACAGCACTGCCGTCAAAATAAGTTTGCCTGCCTCGCCGGCATAAAAAGACCGGACGATGGACTGGGCTGCTCGGGCGCCGGAAAACCGAAATGCCCTGTGAGCGAAATAAACATTGGGCAGCAAGGCTATCAGGCCTCCGCAAAGTCCCGAGTATCCGGCAACGACTCCATGCCATTGCCAGAGCGCCAAAGCGGCAATGAGCAAAACGACAAATTGAGCCATCAGCACCGGAAAAACTGCCAGGCGATGGAAGGGCAGGCGGTTTGGCTTGCGGGTTTCCATCACGTTTGCTCTCCAATGGTCGGCTGCCGAAATTCAATAACTTGGCATAATTTGTGCCGACAAAATGCGCGCAGAGTATAGGGGCGGTTCTGCCCCTATTCAACTGTCAGGTAGTGATTTCCGACTGCGCGCTACATGAGGAAATGTTTCAGCGGATGTGTGCGAGCACACCTTGAAGCTCGTCGAGCGAGTTATAACCAATCACCAATTGGCCTTTGCCCTTCTTGCCATGGCGAATCTGCACCGCAGAGCCTAGGCGCTCGGCCAGGCGCTGCTCGAGGCGAGCGATGTCCGGGTCGGGTTTTGCAGCTTCCACAGGCTCCGGTTTGCCACTCAACCACTGACGAACCAGTGCCTCGGTTTGGCGCACAGTCAGCCCTCGTGCGACAACATGTCGCGCCCCTTCGACCTGCTGATTGTCCGGCAGACCGAGCAACGCACGCGCATGACCCATTTCCAGGTCACCGTGCGACAGCATTGTCTTGATCACTTCAGGCAGTGCAATAAGTCGCAACAGGTTAGCCACAGTCACCCGCGACTTACCCACAGCCTCGGCAACCTGCTGCTGAGTCAGCTGGAATTCCTGCTGCAAGCGCTGCAAGGCGACGGCTTCTTCGATCGGGTTGAGGTCTTCACGCTGGATGTTCTCGATCAGCGCAATCGCAATGGCGGTTTCATCCGGCACATCGCGAACCATCGCCGGGATGGTTTCCTGCCCGGCCTGCTGACTGGCACGCCAGCGGCGTTCACCGGCAATGATCTCGAAGCGACCGCCGCCGATCGGGCGCACCACGATCGGCTGCATCACGCCCTGGGCCTTGATCGACTGCGCCAGTTCTTCCAGGGCCTGCGGATCCATGTCGCGGCGCGGCTGATATTTGCCGCGCTGCAGCAGGTCGAGCGGCAGATGTTGCAGTTCGCGGGTGTCAGCCTGCGCGGCTTGTTCTTCCAGCGCGCTGACCGTCGGACCACTCAGCAGTGCATCCAGTCCACGTCCGAGACCTCGTTTCTTGACGGCCATGGGGATTCCTTAAGTTGGCTGAGCAGCAGCAATGCGTGAATTTTTGCGCTGACGACGAACCATCTCGCCCGCCAGAGCCAGATAGGCCAGGGCGCCACGCGATTGCTTGTCGTAAGCCAGCGCCGGCATGCCGTAGCTCGGTGCTTCGGCCAGGCGAATGTTGCGCGGGATCACCGTGTCGTACAGCTGGTCGCCGAAGTGTTCCTTGAGCTGCGCCGAAACATCGTTCATCAGGCTCAGGCGCGGGTCGTACATGGTCCGCAGCAGGCCTTCGACCTTCAGGTTCGGATTCAGCAGCTCGGCGATGCGCTTAATGTTATCCACAAGGTCGCTCAAACCTTCCAGCGCGAAGTATTCGCACTGCATGGGGATAATTACCCCGTCAGCGGCGACCAGTGCGTTGAGCGTGAGCATCGACAGTGACGGCGGGCAGTCGATCAGAATGTAGTCGTAGTTGTCACGGATTGGCGCCAGCGCACTGCGCAGACGGCTTTCCTTCATCTGCATTTCCAGCAGCACCACTTCGGCCGCGGTCAGATCGCGGTTGGCCGGCAGCAGTTGATAACCGCCGTGCTCGGAGAAGTGCATGGCCTGGCCCAGGTCGCATTCACCGATCAGCAGATCGTAGACGGAGTTTTCCAGACCATGTTTATCCACACCGCTACCCATGGTGGCGTTGCCCTGTGGATCGAGATCGATCAACAACACCCGGCGCTTGGTCGCGACCAGGGATGCTGCGAGGTTGATGCAGGTGGTGGTCTTGCCCACACCACCCTTCTGGTTCGCTATCGCGAATACCTTAGCCATTCTTGCTTGTGTTCCCAATCATGCCGTGCGGCGCAGTATCAGCAGATGGCGTTGGCCTTGGCAACCGGGGACGGCCAGGGCGTGTTCGCTATCGAGTTTGAAATCTGCCGGCAATGCTACCAGCTCATCGGCCGGATGAACGCCCTTCATTGCCAGCCAGCGTGTATCGGCATCGCCGAGGTGGCGAGTCCAGTTGGTGAAGTTTTCCATGCTGCTGAACGCCCGGGAAATGATCCCGTTGAATGGCTGCGCAGGCTGGAACGCTTCGACGCGACTGTGGATAACTTGCAGGTTATCCAGCTTCAGCTCCAGTTTGACCTGCGTCAGGAAGCGGGTTTTCTTGCCGTTGCTGTCCAGACAGGTAACTTGCGATTCCGGGTACAGGATCGCCAGCGGGATACCAGGCATGCCACCGCCACTGCCGACATCGAGCCAGCGACCGTTTTCGATGAACGACATCACGCTGAGACTATCGAGCAAGTGCCGCGAAACCATTTCGTCTGGATCGCGCACGGCGGTCAGGTTGTAGGCCTGGTTCCATTTGATCAACAGGGCCAGATAACCCAGCAGCAATTCATGCTGGGTTTCTGTGAGATTGACACCGAGCTCGCGGGCTCCTGTGGATAACTCTTCGGCGTGTTGCGAAGTGACCTTGGCACTCAAGCGCTTTGCTCCAACTGACGGCCCGCGCCGCGTTTTTTCAAATGAATCATCAACAGCGAAATCGCTGCCGGGGTCACGCCCGGGATCCGCGAAGCCTGGCCCAGCGTCTCGGGACGTGTGGCACCGAGCTTGCTCTGGATCTCCTTGGACAGACCGGAAATGTTGGTGTAATCGATATCCACAGGCAATTTCGTGTCTTCGCTGGCGCGCAGACGGGCGATTTCGTCCTGTTGGCGGTCGATGTAACCGGCGTATTTGGTCTTGATCTCAACCTGCTCGGCGACCTGTGAATCTTCGGCGCCCTGCCCGGTCACTTCGACCAGACCGGCGTAATCGATTTCCGGACGGCTCAACAGGTTGAGCAGGTTGTATTCGTGAGTCAGCGGTGTGCCGAATTTCTCGGCAATCGCATCGCCCTGCGGGGTGTTCGGCCGTACCCAGGTGCTTTTCAGGCGCTGCTCTTCAAGCTCGATGCTTTCGCGTTTCTTGCAGAAGGCCGCCCAGCGCGCGTCATCGACCAGACCGAGCTCGCGACCTTTTTCGGTAAGACGCAGGTCGGCGTTGTCTTCGCGCAGAATCAGGCGGTACTCGGCGCGGGAAGTGAACATGCGGTACGGCTCTTGGGTGCCGAGGGTGATCAGGTCGTCGACCAGAACGCCGATGTACGCTTCATCGCGGCGCGGACACCAGGCTTCTTTGCCCTTGGCACGCAGCGCAGCGTTGGCGCCGGCGAGCAGACCTTGAGCGCCGGCTTCTTCGTAACCGGTGGTGCCGTTGATCTGCCCGGCGAAGAACAGACCGCCGATGACTTTGGTTTCCAGGCTGTACTTCAGGTCGCGCGGATCGAAGTAGTCGTACTCGATCGCATAACCCGGACGCACGATGTGTGCGTTTTCCATGCCGCGGATCGATTGCACGATCTGCAATTGCACGTCGAACGGCAGGCTTGTGGATATCCCGTTCGGATACAGCTCATGAGTGGTCAGACCTTCCGGTTCGATGAACACCTGATGGCTTTCCTTGTCGGCAAAGCGGTGGATCTTGTCTTCGATCGACGGGCAGTAGCGCGGGCCGACGCCTTCGATTTCACCGGCAGCCGAGTACATCGGCGAGCGATCGAGGTTCGCCGCGATGATTTCGTGGGTACGGGCGTTGGTGTGAGTGATCCAGCAACTGACCTGGCGCGGATGCTGTTCCTTGTTGCCCATGAACGACATCACCGGGATCGGCGTATCACCCGGCTGCTCGGTCATCACCGAGAAATCCACAGACTTGCCGTCGATACGCGGCGGCGTGCCGGTTTTCAGGCGCCCGACACGTAGTGGCAATTCACGCAAACGATGGGCGAGAGCAATCGACGGTGGATCGCCGGCGCGACCGCCGGAGAAATTCTGCAAACCAATGTGGATAAGTCCGCCGAGGAAGGTACCGGTGGTCAATACCACGGAATCGGCGAAGAAGCGCAGACCCATCTGTGTAACCACACCACGGACTTGCTCCTGCTCGACGATCAGGTCGTCAGCAGCCTGTTGAAATATCCACAGGTTCGGCTGGTTTTCAAGAATTTCGCGGACAGCTGCCTTGTAAAGAATCCGGTCAGCTTGCGCACGGGTGGCCCGTACGGCCGGGCCTTTGCGGCTGTTCAACACGCGAAACTGGATGCCGCCCTTATCGGTAGCCATGGCCATCGCGCCGCCGAGGGCATCGATTTCCTTGACCAGATGGCTTTTGCCGATGCCACCGATGGCCGGGTTGCAACTCATGGCACCGAGGGTTTCCACGTTATGCGTCAGCAACAGGGTTTTTGCCCCCATGCGTGCTGACGCCAGTGCTGCCTCGGTACCGGCATGACCGCCGCCGATGACGATCACTTCAAAACGGGAAGGGAAATCCACCACGCACCTCGTGCCTGCTTAAGTAGGTCATTCAGGAAATAGTTGAGCTCAGGTTTCTGGACCTGGTCGGCAAGTATAGGGACTTCGCCCTTTCTAAAGAACCCTTTGCACAAAATTTAACCAGCTGTGGAGAACTCGGGGTTAAAAGAATAAAAAAGAGAGAAATTTATAAAACCTTTGTTTTTATGTTTATTCTTACTGAGCCACGTTTCTGTGGATAGATCTCTATAAGCCTTATATTACGGTGTGTACAGAGTTTCAAAACCCTGTGCCCAGGTAACAATGAGGCCCTTGGATAACCGGTGTAAGCCTGTGGATTAAAGTGCTGCTTATCCACAGGGCAGGTTATATCCAGTTTTCAGGCCCTCTTATCAACTGGCCTTAGCACCAGTTACTCACAGGGCTTAATCCACAGAAATTTGCTCGGAAGGCGTTTTCCAGGCGGAAAAAAAGCGCCAGCGAAGAATCGGTGACGCTTGGCAAGCCAGTGGCAGGAAGTGAAAAGGCTATTGTGAGACCACGTAGCAGAGGCTAATAATAGCCATTATCATTAACTGACCAGTTTCTCCCATGTCCCTACCCGCCCACACCGCTGCGATCGAGCAAATCTACGAGCAACACCACTCGTGGCTGTATGGCTGGCTCAAGGGCAAGCTGCACAACACCAGTGATGCAGCCGATGTGGCACATGACACGTTTTTGAGAATTCTCGCGGCGCGCAATGCCGCTCATATTCGCGAGCCGCGGGATTACCTGGCGACCATTGCGCGCGGCCTGGTCATTGATCGTTATCGACGGTGTGCGATTGAAACCGCTTATCTGCAGACCCTCGCAGCTCGGCCGCAAGCAACGGTCATCAGCGAAGAAGACAGAGCACTGATCATTGAAACCCTGATTTCTGTGGATAAGGCACTGGCCGGCCTGGGCGCGCGAACCCGGCAGATCTTCATGCTTTCGCAAGTCGAAGGACTGACTTATCAACAGATTGCCGGGCAATTGAAGGTTTCGCTGACCACGGTAAAGAAACACATGATTCGCGCCCTGACTGAATGCGCCCTGATCATGGCGCAACCATGATGGCCGCCGCTGCAGACCGTCAGGTATTCGAAACTGCAGCCAGCTGGTATGTGCAGTTTCAATCCCAACCACCGAGCCTTGCCGAACAAAAAGCCTGGCAGCTGTGGATAGATAGCGATCCGGCGCATCTGGCGGCGTGGAACCAGATGGAACAATTGCAGCGCCACCTCGGTACGCTGCCGCAGGATCTGAAACGACGTGCGCTCAATAGCGGCCAACAAAGACGCCAGGTACTCAAACTGCTGTTGCTCGCAGCGGGAACAGGTTTCGTTGGCTGGAACGCTCAACGACACACATCCCTCGGCAACGTCTGGGCCGACTATAAAACCGGTGTAGGTCAGCGTCGCACCATCAGCCTGGCCGATGGCAGCCAGATCCAGCTCAACACCGACTCGGCCATTGATGTCTCTTTCGACGCAGCACAACGCCTGATCCAACTGCGTGCCGGTGAAATCCTCGTCCAAACCGGCAAGCTTGGCGATCAGCGGCCGTTCTATGTGCAAACCCGTGACGGGCGGATCCATGCATTGGGCACCCGGTTCTCGGTGCATCAGATGCCGAACTCAACCCGGGTCGGCGTGCTGGAGGATCGAGTCAGCGTTCAACCTGCGCAGTTATCCACTGCTGCGCTCATCCTGAAAGCAGGCGAAGGCGCGGATTTCGACAGTCGGCATATCGGCCTCAGTCATCCCTTCCAGGCATCAGAAGTGGCCTGGATCAACGGCCAGTTGATCGTACTCGATGCGCGCCTGGGCACTGTCCTCGAAGAGTTGGGCCGCTATCGCAGCGGTGTATTGCATTGCGATCGCAGCGCCCGGGATCTGCGGGTCTCCGGGACTTTCCGGCTCGATTCAACCGACGCAGTGCTGGCCAACCTTCAGGCTTCGTTGCCGATCAATGTGCGTTATTTCAGCCGTTACTGGGTGTCGATCAGCCACAGCGTTGACTGAAATATGGCCCGGGGAAAAATAATCGCAAACAGGGTTATCTTTTTTCGCCCTGGTCCGGCCCTACAGGTAATCGCGACCAACGCGGCTCTTCGCCACCTTCAGGGCTAATCCACACATGCGTCTTCCCACTTTCCGTCAGCGTTTTTCTCCTCATTGCATTGCCTACAGCTTATTGATGGCCAGCGCTGCGTCCTGTCTGGTGATCAGCAACAGCGCCTTCGCGGCGTCGACATCCCAGCGCTTCGCCATTGCCGCCGGCCCGCTGGATAGTGCGTTGAGCCAGTTCGCCGCTGCCGCCAATGTAATTCTGTCGTTCTCGCCGCAACAGACCAGCCGCCTGCGCAGTGCCGGGTTGAACGGTGACTACAGCGTCGAACAAGGATTCGCTCAACTGCTGCAAGGCTCGGGTTTACAGGCAGTGCCACAAGCACCCGGCAGTTACATTCTGCAGAAAGTGCCCAATGGTGACTCCCTGGAACTGGCGCCGACCAACATCAATGCGCAGTTGGCCAGTCCGATGGACCTCGATTACGCCGCCGACGTCGGCTACAAGGCGCAAAACAGCCGGATCGGTACGAAAACCAGTACGCCGCTGTCGGAAACACCGCGTTCGGTGTCAGTGGTGACCGGCCAGCGCATCAAGGATCAGAAATCCCAGACACTCACCGACGTACTCGGCTACGTGCCGGGGATCTTCGCCCCACCTTTTGCCGCCGGCGACAGCTTGGCTGGCGACCTGTTCTATATCCGTGGTTTCAACGCCACCGATTACGGCTACGGTTTGCTGCGCGATGGACTGCGCGTGCAGGGCAATCGCTATGACACCAGCACCGAGCCGTACGGACTTGAGCGGGTCGAGGTGTTCCGTGGCCCGTCTTCGCTGCTGTATGGCGAAAATGCGCCAGGCGGTCTGGTCAATCTGGTCAGCAAACGCCCGACCGCCGCGCCTCAGGGTGAAGTGCAACTGGGCTATGGCTCGAACAATCGCCGGCAAATCGGCGTAGATGTCTCCGGCCCGCTCAATGACAGCGGCAACGTTCTCGGACGCGTGGTGATGCTGGGGCGCAAATCCGATACCCAGACCGATCACGTGCCTGACGACCGTATTTATATCGCCCCTTCGCTGACCCTGAATTTCGACGATTTCAATACGCTGACGCTGCTGGCCAACTATCAGAAAGACCACACCAACATGGAGCTTGGCCTGCCGGCCGCCGGCACGTTGCTGAGCAATCCCAACGGCCAGCTATCCAAAGACACCATGCTCGGTGACCCGGACTGGAATACCTTCGAACGGGAAACCTGGAGCACCGGCTACGAGTTCAGCCACTCGTTCAACGATGACTGGCAGTTCCGCCAGAACTCGCGCTACATGCAGTCGCGCATCACCCGCCACGAAACCTGGCCGGGCAATCTGAACAACGCCGGTTTCGGCACGCGGTTGAACGTGACCGCCTACGATCGCTTCAACAAATCCATGGTGTATTCGCTGGATAACCAGCTGGAAGGCAAGTTCGAGGCAGGCGAGCTGGAAAACACCGTGCTGTTCGGCGCCAGCTACGATCGCACCTCGTTCAATCAGGACTGGAATGCCGGCGTTGTCGGGCCGATCAATGTGTATAACCCGGTCTACCTGCGTGATCCGACCACTCCGATCGCTGTGCAGAACACTTTGCTTGAGCAGCAGATGAAAGGTGTTTATGCACAGATCCAGAGCAAGTACGACAATTGGCTGTTTCTGCTCGGCGGTCGCCAGGACTGGGTCGACAGTGACTTCCGCGACAAGGTGGCCCGAGGCAGCAACATCAGCTCCGAGGACAAGAAGTTCACCTATCAGGGCGGCGTGATGTATCAGTTCGACAACGGCATGACGCCGTATGTCAGCTACTCCACGGCGTTCGTGCCGGTGCAGCAGATTTCCAACGCCGGAGCGCCGCTTGATCCGATCACCAGCAGCCAGTACGAAGTGGGTTTGAAGTACGAACCGATCGGCTGGGACACCGCGTTCACCGCTTCGGTATATGACCTGCGCAAGAAGGACGACACCTATTTCGATGCAACGACTTCGACCTATCGCCAAGTGGGTGAAAGCCGCGCCAAGGGCGTCGAGCTGGAACTAAACAGCAACCTGACGCAGAACCTCAATGTCACGGCGGCTTATACCTACACCGATGCGAAGATCACCAAGGATGCAGCGACGTCACTGGTCAAAGGTCATCAAATGACCGGCGTGCCGCGTAATCAGGCCTCGGTCTGGGCGAAATATCGCTTCCTCGACAGTGATTTGAAAGGCTTGTATGTCGCCGGTGGCGTGCGCTATTTCGACAGTGCGTTTGCCTACACCTCGCCTTCGTTATACGGAAAGCTGGATGCCGGCGACGTGACGTTGGTCGATGCGGCTGTTGGTTACCAGATTGATACACACTGGAGTGTCGATCTGAACGCGAAGAATCTGTTCGACAAGGAATATGTGTCGGGATGCAACGATGCCGGCCGTTGCTATTGGGGCGAAGACCGCACGCTGCTCGGTACGGTGTCCTATAACTGGTGAACAAAAAGGGGCTGTGGGTGAATTACCACAGCCCCTTCTTTTATTTGCCGATGCAGAAGCTGGAGAAAATCCTTCCGAGCAAATCATCAGAGCTGAACGCCCCGGTAATTTCACCCAGGGAATGCTGAGCCTGGCGCAGATCTTCGGCGAGCAATTCGCCTGCCCCGGCCAGGGTCAGTTGCGCGCGGCCATGTTCCAGTGCCGCGCTGGCGTGACGCAGTGCTTCCAGATGCCGGCGACGTGCGCTGAAGCTGCTTTCCGAAGTCTGCTCGTAACCCATGCACGCCTTGAGGTGGTCCCGCAGCAGATCGAGGCCTTCGGCGGATTTGGCGCTGAGACTGATGGTCACGTGGCCGTCGTCACTGGTTTCCAGAGAAACCGCTTCACCGGTCAGATCGGACTTGTTACGAATCAGCGTCACTTTCGCCGGATCCGGTCGAGACTCGAGGAATTCTGGCCATAAGGCAAAAGGATCCAGTGCCTCTGGTGCGGTCGCATCGACCACCAGTAAAACCCGATCCGCTTCACCAATGGCTTTCAAGGCCCGTTCAACACCGATCTTTTCCACATGATCGTCCGTGTCCCGCAGGCCTGCGGTATCGACAACGTGTAACGGCATGCCGTCGATGTGGATATGCTCGCGCAGGATATCCCGCGTGGTGCCGGCAATCTCGGTAACGATCGCAGCCTCGCGACCGGCCAAGGCATTCAACAGGCTGGATTTGCCCGCGTTGGGACGGCCGGCAATCACCACCGTCATGCCATCACGCAATAACGCGCCCTGCCCCGCTTCGCGCATCACTGTGGATAACTCATCGCGTACTCTGTCGAGCATGCTCAGTACATGGCCGTCGGCGAGAAAGTCGATTTCCTCTTCCGGGAAGTCGATGGCGGCTTCAACGTAGATACGCAAACCGATCAGTTGCTCGGTCAGGTTATGCACACGCTGGGAAAACGCACCCTGCAATGAACGCAGCGCATTGCGTGCAGCCTGGGCAGAACTGGCTTCGATCAAATCGGCGATTGCCTCGGCCTGGGCCAGATCGAGTTTGTCGTTGAGGAAAGCGCGCTCGCTGAATTCCCCCGGACGGGCCAGACGACAACCCAATTCCAGGCAGCGCTTGAGCAACATGTCCAGCACGATCGGGCCACCGTGGCCCTGCAATTCCAGGACGTCTTCGCCGGTAAACGAGTTCGGCCCCGGAAAATACAGAGCCAGACCTTCATCCAGCACCTGCTGGTCGTCACTGAAAAACGGCCCGTAATGGGCGTATCGCGGTTTCAGTTCACGGCCGCTTATGGTTTTTGCCGCCACGCTGGCCAGCGGCCCGGAAATACGGACGATGCCCACACCGCCGCGCCCTTGAGCAGTGGCGACAGCGGCAATGGTTTCACGGGGTGTGCTCATAAAGCGGCATCCAGACAAAAGTGGCAGATAGCAAAACGCCCCACTAGGGGGCGTTTTGAGTGGTGTTATCCACAGTGCAAGTTACGCCTCGGCTTTTTTCGTCGCCGCTTCGATCTTACGCGTGATGTACCACTGTTGTGCAATCGACAGGCAGTTGTTCACAACCCAGTACAGCACCAGACCAGCCGGGAACCACAGGAAGAAGAAGGTGAAGATGATTGGCATCATTTTCATGACCTTCGCCTGCATCGGATCCGGAGGCGTCGGGTTCAACTGCTGCTGGATGAACATGGTTGCGCCCATGATGATCGGCAGAATGAAGAACGGATCCTTGATCGACAGGTCAGTGATCCACAGCATGAACGGCGCCTGGCGCATTTCCACGCTTTCCAGCAGAACCCAGTACAGCGACAGGAAGACCGGCATCTGCACGAGGATCGGCAAGCAGCCGCCCAGTGGATTGATCTTCTCTTTCTTGTACAGCTCCATCATGGCTTGCGACATTTTCTGCCGGTCATCGCCATGTTGCTCTTTCAGCGCAGCCAGTTTCGGAGCCACGGCACGCATGCGCGCCATCGATTTGTAGCTGGCGGCCGACAGCGGGAAGAAGATCCCTTTGATCAGCATGGTCAGGAAGATGATCGACCAGCCCCAGTTACCGACAATGGCGTGGATATGTTGCAGCAGCCAGAAGATCGGCTGGGCAATGAACCACAGAATGCCGTAGTCGACGGTCAATTCCAGACCTGGGGACAACTCTTTCAGTACAGCCTGGCTTTTCGGACCGGCGTACAGCACAGCGCTGGTTTCAACTTTTGCACCTGGAGCAGCGGTCAAGGTAGGACCGGTGTAACCGATGATGTAGTTGCCTTTGCTGTCTTTACGGGTCTGGACGATGTTGTTTTCGCCCTTGGCCGGAATCCACGCGGTCACGAAGTAGTGCTGCAGCCAGGCTACCCAACCACCGGTGACGGTTTCCTTGAGCTGCGCCTTGTCCATGTCCTTCATCGACACTTTCTTGTACGGCTCGGAACTTGTCCACAGGGCAGCGCCCAGGTAAGTCGCGGTGCCGGTAGCAGTGGTCGACGACGGATCAGCGCTGGCGTCGCGCTTCAACTGGGCAAACATTGCGCCGTTCCAGGGCTGAGCGCTCTGGTTATCCACAATGTAGGAGACAGCGACGTCGTACAGGCCACGTTTCAGGGTGAAACGCTTGATGTAGTTGACGCCGTCCTTGCTGAATTTCAGGTCAACGACGAGTTGATCCTGACCGTCAGCCAGTTGGTAAACCTTCTTCTCCGAGGAATAAACCGGACGACCGGCCGGGTTTGCATCCGGGCCGTTGGTACCGATCAGACCGCTTTGCGCCAGATACACACGTTCGCCGCCGTTATCGAACAGCTGGAACGGCACATCAGGACGATCCTGACGACGTGGATACAGAGGCAGAGTCAGTTGCGCAACATCGCCACCCTGTGGATCGATCGCCAGATCGAGCACATCGGTCTTGACCTGAATCAGATCCTTGCTGGCGGCGACCGGCGTTTCGGCAGGTGCGCTGGTATCGCTGGCGGCGCGCGGAATATCGTCACTGGCGGCATTTGTGCCAGTGGCGGTGTCCGGCAAACCGGATGTAGTCGTACTGGAAGCAACATTCTGAGTCGGCAGGGCAGCCTGGCCATAATCCTGGTTCCATTTAAGAACCATGACGTAGGACACGATTGCCAGGGCGACGATCAGGATCGTGCGTTTGATATCCATGATTACTCGGCCATCGAAGAAGAACGGGAGGTAGGGACAGGTGGAACCGGGTCATAACCACCGGGATTCCACGGATGACAGCGACCTAAACGACGAAAGGTCAGCCAGCCACCGCGCAGAAGGCCATGATTTTCAATGGCTTCATACGCGTAGCAGGAACAACTGGGGTAGAAGCGACAGTGGCTGGCCATTAAAGGACTAATGGCATAGCGATAAAACTGGATCGGAACGAGGGCCAGTTTACGCATCGGTACTGTCTACCCCTACAGTTTCGGTTTTGACTGCCGGAACGGGCTTGTTGCGTGCCAGACGCTTCCAGAGTTTGCCGAAATGCTGAATCAATTCGGGGTTTTCTACATCACCCAAACCTTTGCGCGCGACGATAACGATGTCCCAGCCGACCAGTGAATCCTGGTGCAGACGGAACGATTCGCGCATCAGACGTTTGAGGCGATTGCGCTCAACGGAGAGCTTTACGCTCTTTTTCCCGATAACCAGCCCGAGACGGGGGTGATCAAGATCGTTGTTGCGTGCAAGGAGCAGGAGATTTTTCCCCGGAACCTTGCCGGTAGGGGAGTCAAAGACTGCCTTGAAATGCCGGGGGGTAAGCAGACGCTTTTCCCGACTGAAGTCCTGACTCACCTCCAGTACCGGATTATCAAACTGCCAGACGCGCACGACCTTTGGCGCGACGACGCGACAGGACTGCGCGGCCGTTCTTGGTAGCCATGCGAGCACGGAAACCGTGGGTACGAGCGCGTTTGATAGTGCTTGGTTGGAAAGTACGTTTCATGTCGTGTTACCTGGTTCGTCCACAACGGGCCGGAATGGCCCCCGTTTTAAGAGACCGGGGATTCTAGAGAAAGCAAGCCTTCAGGTCAATTTCCAACCAGCGTTTCCTTATAAATAGATCCGGGCAGGTTTTGAGCTTGAAAGCCTGTCAGCCAGATATAGAAATAAAGAAGGGAATTATTTAAAGCTTTTCTGTAAAGCTTGTAAAAGCTAGACACGCCATCTTCTGTGGATAACTGCCATGGTGCCTTATTCCACGGGCTGTACAGAGAATGACAACTACGGTGGAAAACCGTGTTCAGCCTGTGCTGCGCTATCGGATAAGCTGTGCGTGGAATGGCCTGTTATCCACAGGCGTGTTATCCACCGGGTTTAGCCCCCAGTTGTCCAGTGCCCTCAGAGGCGTTTATCCACAGGGCTTATTCACATGCCGTTGGTCGCCTTTTAATGCGTTAACGCGTTGATAAATGATGGTGACGAACCTACCTGCATGTGGATAAGTGAATCGCTCGCCGCTACAATGGCCGCTTGTTTTTGCCTCACCGGCTTTCAACTTAGGGGATATCCGTGTCAGTGGAACTTTGGCAGCAGTGCGTGGAGCTTTTGCGCGAAGAGCTGCCTGCCCAACAATTCAACACCTGGATCCGTCCACTACAGGTCGAAGCCGAAGGCGACGAGTTGCGCGTCTACGCACCGAATCGTTTCGTGTTGGACTGGGTCAACGAAAAGTACCTGGGCCGCGTCCTTGAACTGCTGGATGAGCACGGCAATGGCTCGACGCCGGCGCTGTCCTTGTTAATAGGCAGCAAACGCAGCTCGGCACCTCGCGCCGCACCCAATGCACCACTGGCGGCCGCGCAGGTTGCTCAGGCGCAGGCCAATAATGTGCCAGCGAGCAATCCGGCACCGGCGCCAGCCCCTGCTCCGGCCAAGCGTTCCACGCAGAAAACCGCTGAAGTCAGCGAAGAGCCTTCCCGCGACAGCTTCGACCCGATGGCCGGCGCCGCTTCGCAGCAGGCCCCGGTTCGGGCCGAACAGCGCACCGTGCAGGTAGAAGGTGCGCTCAAGCACACCAGTTACCTGAATCGCACATTCACCTTCGAGAATTTTGTTGAAGGTAAATCCAACCAGCTCGCCCGTGCGGCGGCCTGGCAGGTGGCGGATAATCCCAAGCACGGTTACAACCCGCTCTTCCTTTATGGTGGCGTCGGCTTGGGTAAAACCCACTTGATGCACGCGGTGGGCAACCATCTATTAAAGAAGAATCCGAATGCCAAGGTCGTGTACCTGCATTCCGAGCGTTTCGTGGCCGACATGGTCAAGGCGCTGCAACTGAACGCCATCAACGAATTCAAGCGTTTCTACCGTTCGGTGGACGCCTTGCTGATCGACGATATTCAGTTCTTCGCTCGCAAGGAGCGTTCCCAGGAAGAGTTTTTCCACACCTTCAACGCGTTGCTTGAAGGTGGTCAGCAGGTCATTCTCACCAGTGACCGCTACCCGAAAGAAATCGAAGGCCTTGAGGAGCGCCTCAAATCCCGCTTCGGCTGGGGCCTGACCGTTGCGGTCGAGCCGCCGGAGCTGGAAACCCGTGTGGCGATTTTGATGAAGAAGGCCGATCAGGCCAAAGTCGATTTGCCACATGACGCCGCATTCTTCATTGCCCAGCGTATCCGCTCCAACGTCCGCGAGTTGGAAGGTGCGCTGAAACGCGTGATCGCCCACTCGCACTTCATGGGTCGCGACATCACCATCGAGCTGATTCGTGAGTCCCTGAAAGACCTGTTGGCATTGCAGGACAAACTGGTCTCTGTGGATAACATTCAGCGCACCGTCGCCGAGTATTACAAGATCAAGATCTCCGACCTGCTGTCCAAGCGCCGTTCGCGCTCGGTGGCACGTCCGCGTCAGGTGGCCATGGCGCTGTCCAAGGAACTGACCAACCACAGCCTGCCGGAAATCGGCGACGTGTTTGGCGGCCGCGACCACACCACCGTGTTGCACGCTTGCCGCAAGATCAACGAACTTAAGGAATCCGACGCGGACATCCGCGAGGACTACAAGAACCTGCTGCGTACACTGACCACTTGATGAACACCAGCGCAGCTTATTAAGGCAAGGGACGAGACCATGCATTTCACCATTCAACGCGAA
Source organism: Pseudomonas sp. Sample_9 (assembly GCF_004307535.1). Classification (NCBI taxonomy): domain Bacteria; kingdom Pseudomonadati; phylum Pseudomonadota; class Gammaproteobacteria; order Pseudomonadales; family Pseudomonadaceae; genus Pseudomonas; species Pseudomonas sp. Sample_9. The sequence continues at coordinate 25,073 of NZ_RAZO01000296.1, read as the reverse complement.
GCCCTGTTGAAACCCCTGCAACTGGTCGCAGGCGTCGTCGAGCGCCGACAGACCTTGCCGGTACTGTCCAACGTGCTGTTGGTCGTCGAAGGCCAGCAACTGTCGCTGACCGGTACCGACCTGGAAGTCGAGCTGGTCGGTCGTGTGCAACTCGAAGAGCCGGCCGAAACGGGCTCCATCACCGTGCCGGCGCGCAAGCTGATGGACATCTGCAAAAGCCTGCCCAACGACGCGCTGATCGATATCAAGGTCGACGAGCAGAAACTGGTGGTAAAGGCCGGTCGTAGCCGCTTCACCCTGTCTACGCTGCCGGCCAACGATTTCCCGACTGTTGAAGAAGGCCCGGGCTCGCTGACTTGCAGCCTGGAGCAAAGCAAACTGCGTCGTCTGATCGAACGCACCAGCTTCGCCATGGCCCAGCAGGACGTGCGTTATTACCTCAACGGCATGTTGCTGGAAGTTTCCGCTGGTGTGATCCGCGCCGTGGCCACCGACGGTCACCGTCTGGCGATGTGCTCGATGCAGGCCGATATCGGTCAGCCGGATCGTCATCAGGTGATCGTGCCGCGCAAAGGTATTCTCGAACTGGCGCGTCTGCTCACCGAGCCGGAGGGCAATGTCAGCATCGTCCTCGGCCAGCACCACATCCGCGCCACCACGGGCGAGTTCACTTTCACCTCGAAACTGGTCGACGGTAAATTCCCGGATTACGAGCGCGTCCTGCCGAAAGGTGGCGACAAACTGGTACTCGGCGATCGTCAAGCGTTGCGTGAAGCGTTCAGCCGTACCGCGATTCTGTCCAACGAGAAGTACCGCGGTATCCGTCTGCAACTGGCCAGCGGTCAGTTGAAGATCCAGGCCAACAACCCGGAGCAGGAAGAAGCTGAAGAAGAAGTGGGCGTTGAGTACAACGGCGGCTCGCTGGAGATCGGTTTCAACGTCAGCTACCTGCTCGACGTGCTGGGCGTGATGACCACCGAGCAGGTTCGCCTGATCCTGTCCGACTCCAACAGCAGTGCGCTGGTGCAAGAGTCCGACAATGACGATTCGGCTTACGTTGTCATGCCGATGCGTCTGTAATCAGCAGATCCTGAATGTCGTTAAGTCGTGTTTCGGTCACCGCGGTGCGTAATCTGCACCCGGTGACCTTCTCCCCCTCCCCCCGCATCAACATTCTTTACGGCGCCAACGGCAGCGGCAAAACCAGTGTTCTGGAAGCCATTCATCTGCTGGGGCTTGCCCGTTCGTTTCGCAGCACGCGGCTGTTGCCCGTCATTCAGTACGAACAGCTCGCCTGTACGGTATTTGGTCAGGTTGAGCTGGCTGAAGGCGGACACAGTGCGCTGGGGATTTCTCGCGACCGTCAGGGCGAGTTCCAGATTCGCATCGATGGCCAGAACGCCCGTAGCGCTGCGCAGCTGGCGGAGATCCTGCCGTTGCAGTTGATCAACCCGGACAGCTTCCGTCTGCTGGAAGGCGCGCCGAAGATTCGCCGGCAGTTTCTCGACTGGGGTGTGTTCCACGTTGAACCGCGTTTCATGGCCACTTGGCAGCGTTTGCAGAAGGCGCTGCGCCAGAGAAACTCCTGGCTGCGGCATGGTACACTTGACGCCGTTTCGCAAGCGGTTTGGGACAGGGAACTGTGCCAGGCCAGCGCTGAAATCGATGAATACCGCCGCGCTTACATCACAGCCTTGAAACCGGTCTTCGAACAGACCTTGAGCGAACTGGTTGAGCTCGAGGGTTTGACGCTCAGCTATTACCGAGGCTGGGACAAGGACCGCGAATTGAGCGCCGTACTCGCCGGTTCCGTGCAACGGGACCAGCAGATGGGGCACACCCAGGCCGGACCGCAACGAGCTGATTTGCGTCTCAGATTGGGCGCACACAATGCCGCGGACATCTTGTCCCGGGGTCAGCAGAAGTTGGTGGTCTGTGCATTGCGCATCGCCCAAGGGCACCTGGTCAGCCAGGCCCGCCGCGGTCAGTGTATTTATCTGGTGGATGACTTGCCGTCCGAGCTGGACGAGAGCCACCGTCGCGCGCTATGCCGCTTGCTGGAAGACTTACGCTGCCAGGTGTTCATCACCTGTGTAGATCACGAATTACTGAGGGAAGGCTGGCAGACGGAAACGCCAGTCGCTTTGTTCCACGTGGAACAGGGCCGTATCACCCAGACCCACGACCATCGGGAGTGAAGGCATTGAGCGAAGAAAATACGTACGACTCAACGAGTATTAAAGTGCTGAAAGGCCTGGATGCCGTACGCAAACGTCCCGGTATGTACATTGGTGACACCGACGATGGCAGCGGTCTGCACCACATGGTGTTCGAGGTGGTCGACAACTCGATCGACGAAGCCCTCGCCGGCCATTGCGACGACATCAGCATCATCATCCACCCGGACGAATCCATCACCGTTAAAGACAACGGTCGTGGCATCCCGGTAGACGTGCATAAAGAGGAAGGCGTTTCCGCCGCTGAGGTCATCATGACCGTCCTCCACGCTGGCGGTAAGTTCGACGACAACTCCTACAAGGTTTCCGGCGGTCTGCACGGTGTAGGTGTTTCGGTAGTGAACGCACTGTCCGAAGAGCTGGTCCTGACCGTTCGTCGCAGTGGCAAGATCTGGGAACAGACCTACGTCCACGGCGTGCCTCAGGCACCGATGGCCATCGTTGGCGACAGCGAAACCACTGGTACCCAGATCCACTTCAAGGCGTCCAGCGAAACCTTCAAGAACATTCACTTCAGCTGGGACATCCTGGCCAAGCGCATTCGTGAACTGTCCTTCCTCAACTCCGGTGTCGGCATCGTCCTCAAGGACGAGCGCAGCGGCAAGGAAGAGCTCTTCAAGTACGAAGGCGGCCTGCGTGCGTTCGTTGAATACCTGAACACCAACAAGACTGCGGTCAACCAGGTATTCCACTTCAACATCCAGCGTGAAGACGGCATCGGCGTGGAAATCGCCCTGCAGTGGAACGACAGCTTCAACGAGAACCTGTTGTGCTTCACCAACAACATTCCGCAGCGCGACGGCGGCACCCACCTGGTGGGCTTCCGCTCGGCGCTGACGCGTAACCTGAACAACTACATCGAACAGGAAGGTCTGGCGAAGAAGCACAAAGTCGCCACCACCGGTGACGATGCCCGTGAAGGCCTCACCGCGATCATTTCGGTGAAGGTGCCGGATCCGAAGTTCAGCTCGCAGACCAAAGACAAGCTGGTGTCTTCCGAAGTTAAGACCGCGGTGGAACAGGAGATGGGCAAGTATTTCTCCGACTTCCTCCTGGAAAACCCCAACGAAGCCAAGCTGGTGGTCGGCAAAATGATCGACGCCGCCCGTGCCCGTGAAGCGGCGCGCAAGGCTCGTGAGATGACCCGCCGCAAAGGTGCACTGGACATCGCCGGCCTGCCGGGCAAACTCGCGGACTGCCAGGAAAAAGACCCGGCGCTGTCCGAACTGTACCTGGTGGAGGGTGACTCCGCGGGCGGCTCTGCCAAGCAGGGACGTAACCGCAAGACCCAGGCGATCCTGCCGTTGAAGGGCAAGATCCTCAACGTCGAGAAAGCGCGTTTCGACAAGATGATCTCGTCCCAGGAAGTGGGCACGCTGATCACCGCGCTGGGCTGCGGCATTGGGCGCGAAGAGTACAACATCGACAAGTTGCGCTATCACAACATCATCATCATGACCGATGCTGACGTCGACGGTTCGCACATCCGCACCCTGCTGCTGACCTTCTTCTTCCGTCAGCTGCCGGAGCTGATCGAGCGTGGCTACATCTACATCGCCCAGCCGCCGCTGTACAAGGTCAAGAAAGGCAAGCAAGAGCAATACATCAAAGACGACGACGCCATGGAAGAGTACATGACGCAGTCGGCCCTGGAAGATGCCAGCCTGCACCTGAACGAAGAAGCCCCAGGCATTTCCGGTGAAGCGCTGGAACGTCTGGTGAATGACTTCCGCATGGTCATGAAGACGCTCAAGCGTCTGTCGCGCCTGTACCCGCAGGAACTGACCGAGCACTTCATCTACCTGCCGGCCGTCAGCCTCGAAACCCTCGGCGACCACGCGGCGATGCAAGAGTGGCTGGCGCAGTACGAAGTCCGCCTGCGGACCAACGAGAAGTCCGGCCTGGTCTACAAGGCCAGCCTGCGCGAAGACCGTGAACGTGGCGTCTGGCTGCCAGAGGTCGAACTGATCTCCCACGGCCTGTCGAACTACGTCACCTTCAACCGCGACTTCTTCGGCAGCAACGACTACAAAACCGTGGTCACCCTGGGCGCGCAGCTGAGCACCCTGCTCGACGAAGGCGCGTACATCCAGCGTGGCGAACGCAAGAAAGCCGTTACCGAGTTCAAGGAAGCCCTTGACTGGCTGATGGCCGAAAGCACCAAGCGCCACACTATCCAGCGCTACAAGGGTCTGGGCGAAATGAACCCGGATCAGCTGTGGGAAACCACCATGGACCCAAGCGTGCGGCGCATGCTGAAGGTCACCATCGAAGACGCCATCGGTGCAGACCAGATCTTCAACACCCTGATGGGTGATGCGGTCGAACCTCGCCGGGACTTCATCGAGAGCAACGCCTTGGCGGTTTCCAACCTGGATTTCTGATCCCTGTTGTTTGCCCGCCCATAAAAAACCCCGGCCAGTGCGCCGGGGTTTTTTATGTCGGAGGGAACGAGATCAGTGATACCAGCGGCTGAACGCCCCTGGCTCACCGCGCAGCTCACTCTGCACCGTGGACAGCATGTCGCTCATGCGCTGCACAAAGGTATGATTTTGCGCCAATGTTGCCCGCCCGTGCCGGGCAATCGCCCTGCGCTCTTCATCGTGCTCAAGGTAATAGCCGCAAATTTCGATCAGATCCTGAGTGTCGCGATAGATCACCAGATCTTTGCCATCGGTGAACAGCTTGTGCAGGTCATCCTTATCGTTGCTGACAAGGAAGCCGCCGCAGCTGAGCACATCAAACACGCGCATCGGCAGGCCAGATTCCACGAACGAGCGGATGATGTTGAGGTTGATTTTCGAGCGCTGGAAAATCCCCGGCATCTCTGCGAAGTGGTCGGCATGTCCGACGTAGCTGCGGACTTGGGCTTGCCATTCATTATTGCCATACACGGCAACCCTGAAGCGTTCTTCAAGCTGTTGAATAACGTCGATGCGTTCTTGCCACGAATGCTCTCTGCCCAGCAGGTAAGCCAGCTTCTGCGCCACCGAAAGATAGTGATCGCCCACCAGCGGGTAGCTCGACTCTTGCTTGATCGTGCCGATAAGCTCTTCGCCCAACTGCGCCGACAGGTTCAAGAAACCCTCGGGTTGATCTAGCAAGTCGATCAGCCGCTGACACCGCTCGCCGGTCTGCGGCGAAAGGTGCGGCAACATCGAAGTCCGGTATTCGGTACGGGTCAGGTTGGCGACAAAACTGATGTCGTTTCCAAAAGACGAATCCTGTGGGAGACAATCGATCTGATCAATGCGCTCCAGGTTGGCAGCGACCGGCAGATGATAGACCTGCCGAACCCCGCTCTGCCTCAACCCGCGCGCAACTGACGCGTCATAGATGAAAGTAAAGCTGTGTGAATGATTGATCGCCTTGTCATAGATCGGATAGCACGGGGTATCGATCACCCAGGCCAGATAAGGAATTCTCAGCAGTTCGCAGACTTCACTGATGTACTGATTGAAGTTGATGGTGAGCACGTAGTCGGGCCGCATGCTCATCAGAGCCATGACGTTATCTTCATTCAGCGCCACAGGTGTCACGCTCAAACCCAAGGTCTGCAAAGCCTCGGCACAGTCACCCGAGATAACGCTGGCCTCGAACACCACGATGGAGGCAGCAGGTTTCGATTGTTCGTGATAAGCAGTCAATTCCCTGAGACCCTTTTTCATCGTTTGATAAATTTTTCGATTGTCGTGGCTCAGTCGCCCCCTGTCGCCACACTCTCCAACCGATACCCATATCCATAAATCGTCAGCAACTGCCAACCGCGATCCGCCGTCAGCCCCAGCTTGTTGCGCAGCCGGTAGATGTGCGTATCCAGTGGTCGCGAGGATGTCGTCTCCTCGTTCGGCCAGAAGCGCTCATACAAATAGTCCCGCGACAGCGGCCGACCCAGATTGCTGAACAGACATCGCGCCAGGCGGTATTCGCGCTCGGTCATGAGGATCGGTTTGCCTTCACGGGTGACGGTCAGTTCGGCGTCGTCGAAAACCAGATCGTGAAACGTCTGCACTTCACCCGCTGCGCTGCGCGGCTGGCTATGCCGACGCAATACCGCTGCCACCCGCGCCTTCAACTCATTGGGGCGAAACGGCTTGCTGACATAGTCATCGGCACCGGCGTTCAGGGCTTGAACGATATCGCTCTCGCCATCGCGGCTGGTGAGCATGATTGCGGCGGGTGGCGCGTCCATGTGTTCGCGGGTCCAGCGTAGCAGTGCCAGGCCGGTCAGGTCCGGTAGTTGCCAGTCGAGGATCAGCAGGTCGAAAGTCTCCCGGCGCAACTGGCGCAACAAGTCTTCGCCGCGCTCGAAGCTGTGCAGTGACCACGGCTGTTCGCCAGCTTCGGCCATTTGCTCCAGGGTTTGCTCGACCCGGCGCAGTTCGGCGGGTTCGTCGTCCAGAATGGCAACGCGCATCGGCGGTGTTCCTTGTCGCTGGGGCTGGGATGTCGACAATAGCGACTCCTCGGCCGCGATGAAAGAAGCGGCCCGTCGCTGGTCGACGTCCGCTATGATTCCTCGGGTCTACGCCTCAGACCCGAGACCTATGAAACCATTCCCGCTGCCCTGCCCTTTGCCTTATGCGTAACCCTCAACGCCGACGTGAAAGTCGTGAGCCGAGCCAGGTCCAGCGTCTGTTCCGGCGGCTCGTACGCGAGTGGTTGTGGATAAGTCTAGTGCTGTTGCCACTGACTGCCTTGTTGTCTTATCGCGCCCAGATCAATTTGCACAATCCGTCGCCGGCGCTCGGCGCGCTGCTGTCGGTGGCAATGGTCGCCTGTGTGCTGGGATTATTGCTGTGGCGACCGCGCTGGGCGCTGTGGGTCACCCTGATCGGTATGGCCTGTACGCTGATTGCCAGCGCCCTGCTCGCCGAGATCCGCTACTGGTGGTCGCCCACATCTGCCGCGCTGGGCATGTTGTTCGGTTACCTGATCTGGAACTGGAGACGCCTGAGTGTGGTGCTGACCTATTTCGGCTGGGAGCTGGCGCGTCTGGACAGTGAACCGAAAGTCTTCCCGGAACGACGCCGGACTCGTTTCACCGGTGCCGACCAGTTGCAAGGCCAGATCATGGCGCTCGAACAAGCCATGAGCCGCACCCGCGATACCCGGCGCTTCATTGCCGATGGCCTGGAATACCTGCCGGTGGCGACGCTGATCAGTGATCCGCAGGGCAAGATTCTGCTGGGCAATCGCAAGGCGCGCGAGTTGTTCGAGGATCCGCTGGTGGGCGACGACGTACTCGATCAACTGGCACGGCTCGGCTATCCGGAGTTGTCCACAGCGCCGCGACCGCCGCTGGCCACCCTGCCGCTGCTGGAATTTCGCGATCACAAGGAGCGCAGCCTGCGCCTGGAAAGAGCAGCGCTGCTGCCGGTCGACGGCGATACGCCGATCGGTTGGCTGCTCAGCCTTACGGATTTGAGTGCCGAGCGTGCGGCCGAGGAGCAGCGCGGCGTTCTGCTGCGCTTTCTCTCCCATGACCTGCGCGCGCCACATTCGGCGATTCTCGCCCTGCTGGATGTACATCGTCATCAGGCGGGCGCTGATGCGCCGTTGTTCGAGCAGATTGAGCGTCAGGTGCGCCGAGCGCTGGATCTGACCGATGGTTTCGTCTTGTTGGCGCGGGCTGAGTCCGAGACCTACCAGTTCCGCCCGACATTGTTCGCGATGCTGGTATTGGACGTCCTCGATCAGGCCCTGCCCATCGCTCAGCAGAAACATATCGAACTGTTGAATCAAGTCGATGAAGAATGCCAGGAGCGTCTGCTTCTGGCCGATCAGGGATTGCTGACGCGCGCCCTGTTCAACCTGCTGGAGAACGCGATCAAGTACAGCCCGGCAGACACCACTGTGCAACTAAAGGTCAGTTGTCACGGACAGTGGCTGCGCTGCGAATTGACCGATCAGGGCAAGGGGATTTCTGCCGATGAATTGCCTGACCTGTTCAGCCAGTATCGGCGTTTCTCCTCCGCTCAGGGCATCGACGGCGTGGGCCTGGGTTTGTCGATGGTCAAGGCTGTGATCGACCATCATGGCGGGACGATCGAATGTCATAGCGTGGTCGATACCGGAACCACATTCCGCATCGAGTTGCCGCTGATTGCTGAATGAAAAAGGGGCACAAAAAAACCGGCTATAACGGCCGGCTTTTTTACATCCGAATAAAACTTATGCACGGATTTCGTTCAACTCATCGATTAATAAATATTGATTAAAATCAACAAGTTAGAAAACAATTACGGTCTTTTGAAGCAAAAGCGTACACAGGTTATCCACAAAATTCAGACAGCCAGTTGGTCACTAGCGGCCGGTGCCTGTGGCGCCGGTGGCAGTGAGCCCATTTCACGCTGGGTTTTCTCGTTCCACGCCTGCACACGGTCATTCAGATCAGCGATGGCGCGCGGCCCACTGCCTTCGGCATACATCGGTTCGCCAATGACCACGGTGATCACTCCGGACTGTTTACCCCAGCCGATTTTCGGCCAGAATTTGCCGGCATTGTGTGCAATCGGCAGCACCGGAAGCGCCGCATTCACAGCCAATGCGCTGCCACTGCGAGAGAACTTCCCAACGGTGCCGTACGGGACTCGTGTCCCTTCCGGAAAAATCAGCACCCAGACGTTGTCCTTGAGCAGCTCATCGCCTTTGGCCGCGACCTGTTTGAGCGCGGCTTTCGGGTTGTCGCGGTCAATGGCGATCGGGCGCAGCATGGCCATCGCCCAGCCGAAGAACGGCACGTAGAGCAATTCGCGCTTGAGCACTTGGCTCAATGGCGAGAAATAAGCGGAGAGAAAGAACGTCTCCCATGTGCTCTGGTGGTTCGATTGAATCACGCAGGGCCGGTCCGGCACGTTCTCCGCGCCTTTGATTTCGTAGCGGATGCCGAGGAAAACCTTGGTCAGCCACATGGCGCAACGGCACCAGTACACGTTGATGAAACGATAGCGCGCCTTGAAGGACAGAAACGGCGCGATGAAAAAGCTCAGGCTGCACCACAGCAACGCTGTTGTGCCCAGCAGCAGATAAAAAACAAAGATTCTGAAGGCCCGCAGTATCGACATGGCGACGGTTACCGTTACGGGGCAATGCCCCGACTGTTCAAGCGCACTCCCGAGCAATCCCTGGCCAGGAAATTCAGAAGTACTCTAGTTGTGGATAAGTTCTGCGGCAATCGCCGCCAGATCGTCAAAAATCAGAGTGCCAACCGGCAGGGTTTTGCCCTGAGTCTTTTCGCCTTTCCCGGTCTTCACCAAAACTGGCTGTGAATCGACGGCTTTGGCGGCCTCCAGGTCACCAAGGCTGTCGCCGACGAACCAGACGTTGGTCAACGGCACCATGTAATGCTCGGCAATGGTTTTCAACATTCCTGGTTTCGGTTTGCGGCAATCGCAACCCTCATCCGGGCCATGCGGGCAATACACGATCAAGCCAACTTCACCGCCCTGCTCCGCGACCAGCTCGCGCAGGCGCGCGTGCATGGCCTCGAGGGTGGCGAGGTCGTAATAGCCGCGAGCAATGCCCGACTGGTTGGTGGCCACCGCCACCGTCCAGCCGGCCTTGCTCAACTGCGCAATCGCTTCGATCGAGCCGGGCAGCGGAATCCACTCCTCCACCGACTTGATGTAGGCATCGGAGTCGTAATTGATCACGCCGTCACGATCGAGAATCAGCAGTTTCAACAGCAATCCCTCAACCCAGCAGCGAAATGTCGGCAACACCGAGGAACAGCCCACGCAGACGCGCCAGCAGCGCGTAACGGTTGGCCCGCACATTGGCATCGTCGGCATTGACCATCACTGCGTCGAAAAACGCATCGACCGGCTCGCGCAGGGCCGCCAGGCGCGCCAGTGATTCGTTGTACTGCCGCGCCGCGGCCATTGGCTGCACCGCCTGATCCGCTTGCTGGATTGCCGAGTACAGCGAGAACTCGTTGGCGTTGTCGAAATACTTGGCCTCGACCACGGTCGGTACCGAGCCTTCGACTTTGCTCAACAGGTTCGACACACGCTTGTTCACCGCCGCCAGCGCTGCCGCTTCCGGCAGTTTGCGGAAGGCCTGAACCGCCTGCACACGCTGGTCGAAGTCCAGCGCCGAGCCCGGCTTGAGGGCACGGACCGACAGGTAAGTGGCGACGTCGACGCCTTCATCTTCATAACGCGCACGCAGACGGTCGAAGATGAATTCCAGCACGGCTTCGTTGAGGCCGGCCGCCTTGACCTTGCCGCCGAACGCATTCACCGCGAAAGCCACGGCGTCGTTCAGGTCCAGATCCAGTTGTTTCTCGATCAGGATCCGCAGCACGCCCAGTGCCGCACGGCGCAGGGCATACGGGTCTTTGCTGCCGGTTGGCAGCATGCCGATACCGAAGATGCCGACCAGAGTGTCGAGCTTGTCGGCGATGGCGACGGCTGCACCGGTCAGGGTCGCTGGCAATTCGGCACCGGCACCGCGTGGCATGTACTGCTCGTTCAGTGCCAGCGCGACATCCTGTGGCTCGCCGTCATTGAGGGCGTAGTAGTAACCGGCGACACCTTGCATCTCCGGGAACTCGCCGACCATTTCGGTGGCCAGGTCGCACTTCGACAGCAGGCCTGCGCGGGCTGCCCACGAGGCGTTGCCGCCGATGCGTGCGGCGATGTACGCGGCCAGTTTCGATACGCGCTCGGCCTTGTCGTAGACGCTGCCGAGTTTTTCCTGGAACACCACGTTCTGCAGGCGCAGGTTGAACTCTTCGAGCTTCTGCTTCTTGTCCTGCTTGAAGAAGAACTCGGCGTCGGTCAGGCGTGGGCGCACCACTTTCTCGTTACCGGCGATGATCTGCTGCGGGTCTTTGCTTTCGATGTTGGCCACGGTAATGAAACGTGGCAGCAACTTGCCGTCGGCATCCAGCAGGCAAAAGTACTTCTGGTTGTCCTGCATGGTGGTGATCAGCGCTTCCTGCGGCACGTCGAGGAAGCGCTCCTCGAACGAGCACACCAGCGGCACCGGCCATTCGACCAGCGCGGTCACTTCGTCGAGCAGCGCCGGCGGCACGATCGCGGTGCCTTCCTGACGGGTGGCCAACTCTTCGGTGCGCTTGCTGATGATCTCGCGACGCTCGTTGGCATCGGCCAATACGTAAGCGGCACGCAGGTCGGCGAGGTAGCTCGACGGCGAACCGATGCGCACGCTCTCAGGGTGATGGAAACGGTGACCACGGGAATCACGGCCAGCCTTCTGCGCGAGGATCGTGCACTCGATGACCTGATCACCGAGCAGCATCACCAGCCACTGGGTCGGACGCACGAATTCTTCCTTGCGCGCACCCCAACGCATGCGTTTCGGGATCGGCAGGTCGTTCAGCGAGTCTTCGACGATGGTCGGCAGCAGGCTCGCGGTCGGCTTGCCGGAGATGTTTTGGCTGTAGCGCAGTTTCGGACCGCTCTGGTCGATTTCGCTTAGCTCGACGCCGCACTTCTTGGCGAAGCCCAGAGCGGCCTGAGTCGGATTGCCATCAGCGTCGAACGCGGCCTGACGTGGCGGGCCATCGAGGTTGATGCTGCGATCCGGCTGCTGAGTCGCCAGATCGGTGATCAACACGGCCAGGCGACGCGGCGCCGCGTAGACGGTTTTGGTTTCGTAGTTCAGGCCAGCCGCTTGCAGGCCCTTGTCGATACCGGCAAGAAACGCCTCGGCCAGGGTGTTCAGGGCTTTGGGTGGCAGTTCTTCGGTGCCCAGTTCAACCAGAAAATCCAGAGCACTCATTGTGCAGCCTCCAGCTTGGCCAGTACTTCGTCACGCAGGTCCGGGGTCGCCATCGGGAAGCCCAGCTTGGCGCGTGCCAGCAGGTAGGCTTGCGCAACGGAACGCGCCAGGGTGCGCACGCGCAGAATGTATTGCTGACGCGCGGTCACCGAGATCGCCCGGCGCGCATCCAGCAGGTTGAAGGTGTGCGACGCCTTCAGCACCATTTCGTAGCTCGGCAACGGCAGCGGCTGGTCGAGTTCGATCAGGCGCTTGGCTTCGCTTTCGTAGAAGTCGAACAGCTCGAACAGTTTGTCGACGTTGGCGTGTTCGAAGTTGTAGGTGGACTGCTCCACTTCGTTCTGGTGGAACACATCGCCGTAGGTGACTTTGCCGAACGGGCCGTCAGCCCAGACCAGGTCGTAGACCGAATCGACGCCTTGCAGGTACATCGCCAGACGCTCGAGACCGTAGGTGATCTCGCCGGTCACCGGGTAGCACTCGATGCCGCCCGCTTGCTGGAAGTAGGTGAACTGGGTGACTTCCATGCCATTGAGCCAGACTTCCCAGCCCAGACCCCAGGCGCCGAGGGTCGGCGATTCCCAGTTGTCTTCGACGAAGCGGATGTCGTGCACCAGCGGGTCGAGGCCGACATGCTTGAGCGAGCCCAGGTACAGCTCCTGGAAGTTGTCCGGGTTCGGCTTCAGGACTACCTGAAACTGGTAGTAGTGCTGCAGACGGTTCGGGTTTTCGCCGTAACGGCCGTCAGTCGGACGGCGGCTTGGCTGCACGTACGCGGCGTTCCAGGTTTCCGGGCCGATGGCGCGCAGGAAGGTCGCGGTGTGGAAAGTGCCGGCGCCTACTTCCATATCGTAGGGCTGAAGTACCACACAACCTTGCTCGGCCCAGTATTGCTGGAGCGCGAGGATCAAGTCTTGGAAGGTACGCACGGCTGGCGTAGGCTGGCTCACGAAATTCACCTGTTTCTTGGGCTGCGATTTAAAGAGCGGGAGTATACCCGATTCGTTGCTGCGCACGCCCCCTGGAGCCTTATGCCACGCTGCTTTTGGTGTACCGAAGATCCGCTGTACATGGCTTATCACGATCAGGAGTGGGGCACGCCGCTGCGCGATGCGCAGGGTTTGTTCGAGTTGCTTTTGCTCGAAGGGTTCCAGGCCGGGCTGTCGTGGATCACGGTGCTGCGCAAACGTGAGCGCTATCGCGAGGTGTTGTTCGGCTTCGATGTGCAGCGCGTGGCGCAGATGAGCGATGCCGAAATCGACGAGCTCATGCTCGACCCGGGCATCATTCGCAATCGCCTGAAACTCAACGCCGCGCGGCGCAATGCCCAGGCGTGGCTGGCGCTGGAGGATCCGGTGGCATTTCTGTGGTCGTTTGTTGGCGACCAACCGATCATCAATCATTTCAAGGATCGCAGCGAAGTCCCGGCGATCACCCCCGAAGCGCTGGCGATGAGCAAGGCGCTGAAAAAAGCCGGCTTCACCTTCGTCGGTCCGACCATTTGCTACGCGCTGATGCAGGCCTCGGGCATGGTCATGGATCACACCCAGGATTGCGACCGCTACGCGCAGCTTGCCAACGCCGGTTAGAATGCCCGCCTTGCGCACAGCACAAAGATCAGGAGTGACCTGTGGAAAAGTTTAAAGGCGCCTTGCTGGTAGGCGCTCTGCGGCTGTTTGCCCTGCTGCCATGGCGAGCCGTGCAGGCCGTGGGTTCGGCGATCGGCTGGATCATGTGGAAAACCCCCAACCGTTCCCGCGACGTGGTGCGGATCAATCTGTCCAAGTGTTTTCCCCAGATGGATGCGGCCGAACGTGAGCGTCTGGTCGGGCAGAGTCTGAAGGACATCGGCAAGTCGCTGACCGAAAGCGCCTGCGCGTGGATCTGGCCGGCGCAGCGCTCGATCGATCTGGTCCGTGAAGTTGAAGGCCTCGATGTGTTGAAAGACGCGCTGGCCTCGGGCAAAGGCGTGGTCGGCATCACCAGCCACCTCGGCAACTGGGAAGTGCTCAACCACTTCTATTGCAGCCAGTGCAAACCGATCATTTTCTACCGTCCGCCGAAGCTCAAGGCAGTGGATGAATTGCTGCGCAAACAGCGCGTGCAGCTGGGCAACAAGGTCGCGGCGTCGACCAAGGAAGGCATTCTCAGCGTCATCAAGGAAGTGCGTAAGGGCGGTGCCGTGGGCATCCCCGCCGACCCGGAACCGGCCGAATCCGCCGGGATTTTCGTGCCGTTCTTCGCCACTCAGGCGCTGACCAGCAAATTCGTGCCGAACATGCTGGCCGGCGGCAAAGCGGTCGGTGTGTTCCTGCATGCCCTGCGCCTGCCTGACGGCTCGGGCTACAAAGTCATTCTCGAAGCCGCGCCAGAAGCCATGTACAGCACCGATACCGCCGAGTCCTGCGCGGCGATGAGCAAAGTGGTCGAGCGTTACGTCGCGGCGTATCCGAGCCAGTACATGTGGAGCATGAAACGCTTCAAGAAGCGTCCGCCGGGCGAGGCGCGCTGGTACTGAGCCGCCTCCATGTGGTGACGGTAAATGCAGACGCTTTGCGCTATCTGTAGCTCAAGGCGTCTGCCGCTCGAGCCTCCTCAGAAACACTGTCATCTCCTTCTCGGCCTGTTTGTCCCCATGAGCGCGGGCCGCTTCGAGGCCCTGTTCCCATGCCTGACGCGCAGCGGCGTGATCGCCTAGCGCCAGCTGCGCCTTGCCCAGCAGCTTCCACGCCGCCGAGTATTTCGGATCGAACGCGACACAACGCTGAAAATGCTCGGCAGCCTTGGCGTTGTCACCCAAGTCCAGATAACCCTTGCCCAGACCGAAGCGCAGCAGAGCGTTATCCACACCCTTGGCGAGCATTTTTTCCAGGGATTCGAGCATTGGCGGATTCCTTTCTATTGTTCGTCAGAGAACCTGCGAGTCTGTCAGACCGCTTTCGCGAGCAGGCTCGCTCCCACAGTTGGAATGCATTCCACTGTGGGAGCGAGCCTGCTCGCGAAGGGGCAATTACGGGCAACGTTGTTTTCAGGTCAGAAAAAGCTCAACCCCACATGAAACAGCTTCTCCACATCGCGAATATGCTTTTTATCCACAAGGAACAGAATCACGTGGTCGCCCGCTTCGATCACCGTGTCGTCGTGAGCGATGATCACTTTCTCATTTCGGATCACCGCGCCGATGGTGGTGCCAGGCGGCAGGCCGATCTTTTCTATTGGCTTGCCGATCACCTTGCTGGATTTCGCATCACCGTGGGCAATCGCCTCGATCGCTTCCGCCGCGCCGCGCCGCAGTGAGTGCACGCTGACGATATCGCCGCGACGCACGTGGGCGAGCAAGGTGCCGATGGTCGCCAGTTGCGGGCTGATGGCGATATCGATGTCGCCGCCCTGGATCAGATCGACATAGGCCGGGTTGTTGATGATCGTCATGACCTTCTTCGCCCCCAGCCGTTTGGCCAGCAGCGACGACATGATGTTGGCTTCGTCATCGTTGGTCAGGGCGAGGAAGATATCGGCGTCGGCGATGTTCTCTTCCAGCAGCAGATCGCGGTCCGAGGCACTGCCCTGCAACACTACGGTACTGTCGAGGGTGTCGGAGAGGTAGCGGCAACGCGCCGGGCTCATCTCGATGATCTTCACCTGATAACGGCTTTCGATGGCCTCGGCCAGACGCTCGCCGATCTGCCCGCCGCCGGCGATGACAATGCGTTTGTAGGTTTCGTCGAGGCGGCGCATTTCGCTCATCACCGCGCGAATGTCCTCACGGGCGGCGATGAAGAACACCTCGTCATCGGCCTCGATCACCGTGTCGCCCTGGGGCAGGATCGGCCGATCACGGCGGAAGATCGCCGCGACGCGGGTTTCGACGTTCGGCATGTGCTCGCGCAACTGGCGCAGTTGCTGGCCCACCAGCGGCCCGCCGTAGTAGGCGCGCACCGCTACCAGTTGCGCCGCGCCTTCGGCGAAGTCGATCACCTGCAACGCGCCGGGGTGCTGGATCAGGCGCTTGATGTAATTGGTCACGACCTGCTCGGGGCTGATCAGCACGTCGACCGGAATCGCTTCGTTCTGGAACAGCTGTTCCTCGCGATTGAGGTACGACGCTTCGCGCACCCGGGCGATTTTGGTCGGCGTGTGGAACAGCGTGTGGGCGACCTGGCAGGCGACCATGTTGGTTTCGTCGCTGTTGGTCACCGCGACCAGCATGTCGGCGTCGTCGGCACCGGCCTGACGCAGCACCGACGGCAGCGAGCCCCGGCCCTGCACGGTGCGGATGTCGAGGCGGTCGCCGAGGTCGCGCAGGCGCTCGCCATCGGTGTCGACCACAGTGATGTCGTTGGCCTCGCTGGCCAGATGTTCGGCCAGCGAACCGCCGACCTGTCCTGCACCGAGGATGATGATTTTCATCCAGTCACTCCATGAATCCGTTTAGCCGCGCGCGGCGGCGATCTTGATCAGCTTGGCGTAGTAGAAGCCGTCATGCCCGCCCTGCTGGGCCAGCAACTGGCGACCATGGGGCTGCTTGATGCCGGCCGCGGTGGCCAGATCGAGTTCCCGCGCGCCGGGGGTGCGTTCGAGAAACGCAGCGATGACTTCGGTGTTCTCGGTCGGCAGCGTCGAGCAGGTGGCGTAGAGCAGGATGCCGCCGACCTCGAGGGCTTTCCACATCGCATCAAGCAGTTCGCCTTGCAGTTGCGCGAGCGCGACGATGTCGTCGGGCTGGCGGGTCAGCTTGATATCCGGATGGCGGCGGATCACCCCCGTGGCCGAACATGGCGCATCGAGCAGGATGCGCTGGAACGGTTTGCCATCCCACCATTTATCGATATCGCGACCGTCGGCGGCGATCAACTCAGCGTTGAGGCCGAGGCGCTCAAGGTTTTCCTTCACGCGCACCAGACGTTTGGCTTCAAGATCCACCGCCACCACCCCGGCCAGCGCCGGCTCGGCTTCGAGGATGTGGCAGGTCTTGCCGCCGGGGGCGCAGCAGGCGTCGAGCACCCGCTGCCCCGGCGCCAGATCAAGCAGGTCGGCAGCCAGTTGCGCGGCTTCGTCCTGCACGCTGATCCAGCCTTCGGCGAAACCCGGCAGGCTGCGCACGTCGGCAGCGGCTTCGAGGACGATGCCGTCGCGGCTGTAAACGCACGGCGTCGCGGCGATCCCGGCTTCGCCCAGCAACGCAAGATAAGCATCGCGGCTGTGATGGCGACGGTTGACCCGCAGGATCATCGGCGGATGCGCGTTGTTCGCTGCGCAGATCGCTTCCCACTGCTCGGGCCAGAAGGCCTTCAGGGATTTTTGCAGCCAGCGCGGGTGAGCCGTGCGCACCACCGGGTCGCGTTCCAGCTCAGCGAAGATCGTCTCGCTTTCGCGCTGGGCATTGCGCAGCACCGCGTTGAGCAGACCTTTGGCCCAAGGCTTTTTCAGCTTGTCGGCACAACCGACGGTTTCGCCGATGGCGGCGTGGGCCGGCACGCGGGTGTAGAGCAATTGGTACAGACCAACCAGCAGCAACGCCTCGACATCAGCGTCGGCGGCCTTGAACGGTTTCTGCAGGAGTTTTTCCGCCAATGCCGACAGGCGTGGCTGCCAGCGTGCGGTGCCGAAGGCCAGGTCCTGAGTGAAACCGCGATCGCGATCCTCGACCTTGTCCAGTTGCGTCGGCAGAGAGCTGTTCAGCGAAGCCTTGCCGCTGAGTACGGCAGCGAGGGCCTTGGCGGCGGCCAGACGCGGATTCATTGCGCGTCCACCGCTGCGCCGAGGAC